>MVCQ01000083.1 GCA_002059205.1 Candidatus Latescibacteria bacterium 4484_107 | reverse complement strand
AGGAATCGAGCCAATGGATGTACAGAATGATGGCGAGAAGTTCTCGAGAAATCCTACCTTAGATGACTTGGTGATGCTTTGCAAGCACCTCAACGATGCCGGGGTCAGATATGTTATTATCGGGGGCTCCATCACGGGTATGTGAGGGGAACAGGGGATATAGATCTCCTGATTGACAGCAGCAGAGAAAATGTGAAAAGCATCAAAGAAGCCCTGTTGTACCTGCCCGATCAGGCCGTCCGTGAGGTTCGTCCCCACGACATTGCGAAATATACGGTTGTCCGGATCGCCGATGAGATCGTCATTGACTTGTTGGAAAAAAGCTTGTGATGTCACTTATGAAAGGGCGCGGAGCCACATTGAATACGAGGTAATTGACGGCGTCCAACTTCCTTATCTTAAAGCGCCTTGGTTGATCCGGACGAAACGCGGTATTCGGCCGCAGGATATACAAGACAGAACCTTTCTCGAATACTTGGTTGAGCTTCCCAGAAAAAAGCCATGCCCAACACCATCGAAAAAGCCAGAGAAGTCATCCGCATAGAGGCGAAGGCCGTAGCCGCGCTGGAGGATCGCATCGGCGAGCGATTCCGGGAAGCGGTGGATGTGATCTTCCGCGCCAAAGGCCGCGTGATCGTAACCGGGATGGGCAAATCCGGCATCATCGGAAAGAAGATCGCGGCCACGCTGACCAGCACGGGCACTCCGGCCTTCTATCTCCATCCCGCCGAAGGGATGCACGGCGACCTCGGCATGGTCCGGCGTGACGACGTGGTGATCGCCATCTCCAAAAGCGGAGAGACCGACGAGCTGTACACGCTGCTCCCCCTGTTCAAGCGGCTGGGCGTGCCGATCATCGCGATGACGGGCAGAAGTACTTCCCCCTTAGCGCAGGGGAGCGACATCGTGCTGGACATCGGTGTGGAGCGGGAGGCCTGTCCGTACGACTTAGCCCCCACCGCGAGCACCACCGTCACCCTGGTTCTCGGAGATGCGCTGGCCATCGCGCTTCTCCACAAGCGCAACTTCAGCGAGGAGGATTTCGCGTTTCTCCATCCCGGAGGTTCTCTGGGCCGTAAACTCCTCTGCCTCGTGGAGGACGTGATGTACAAGGGCGACGCGGTCCCCATCGTGTCCACGTCCACCGCCATGCGGGACGTGATCTTAGAGATGACCTCCAAGGCCTTAGGGATAACCTGCGTGGTGGACGCCTCCGGTGTGCTCACCGGCGTCCTCACCGACGGCGATTTGAGAAGGCTGCTCGAACGCGTCCGGGGCGACGTGCTCTCCCTCGATGCCGGGGAAGCGCTCCTCCGAAGTTCCAGATCGGGTAAAACGCGCGGCTATCCCCGTACCATCGGCCCGAAAGAGCTTGCCGCCAAAGCCGTTCAGGTTATGGAGAAACACGTGATCACCGAATTGGTGGTCACCGATCCCTCCAAAAAGCCCATCGGCATTGTCAAATGGATTGACCTCTCGAAGCTCGGTGTCGTTTGAACCGGCAGAAAAAAATTCTTCATCACAGAGGCCGCAAAGATCGCTGAGAAAAGCAGAAATACGGAATTTCTCTGCGTGCTCTGCGCTCTCCGCGGTGAGAATGCTTTTCTATACGAGGAGAATTTTATGGCAACAACCGTCAAAAATACACCGCTCCGGGACTCCCATGCCCGAAGGGGAGCGAAGTTCACGGAGTTCGGCGGATGGAATATGCCCGTTCAATACAAAGGGATTATTCACGAACATAAACATACGCGTTCGGCGGTCTCCGTATTCGATATTTGTCACATGGGCGAATTCCTCCTGAAGGGCGCGCAGGCTCAGGGAGACGTGGCCCGTTTGATCTCGAATTCGGTGGAGCGGATCCGGGTGGGGCAATGCCGCTACGGATTTTTGCTGAACGAATCCGGAGGTATCCTGGACGATCTGATCACCTATCGTCTGGAGGAAGAAACCTATATGCTCGTGGTGAACGCCTGCCCTACGGAGGCGGATGCCGAGTGGATACGGGAGCACCTGTCGCCGGGCACGGTTTTTCGCGAACTTTCGGAGGAGACCGCCAAGATAGACGTGCAGGGTCCGAGGGCGTTGGAGGCGCTTTCCGACGCGGCGGATATTCCCCTGAGCCGGCTGGCTTACTTCCACTTCGAGCGGGGAAAACTCTGGGAATTCGAGGCCCTCATCAGCCGCACGGGATACACCGGGGAGCTTGGATACGAACTCTACGTAAAATCGAACGCGGCGGAGGCAATCTGGGAGCGTCTGTTGGAGCACCCGCTCGTGGAGCCTGCCGGTCTTGGCGCACGGGATACGCTGCGTTTGGAGATGGGCTATCCGCTCTATGGCCAGGAGATGGACGAACACCGGACGCCCTTCGAGGCGGGATTGGATCCTTACGTAAAACTGAAGAAGGATTTCATCGGTCGGGACGCCCTTCTCCGACAGCGCGCCGAGGGAATCTCTCAGGGGTTAGTCGGACTGCTTCTCGAAGGACGGCAGGCGGCCCGACACGGTTTTCCCATCCTGCGGGACGGCGTCCCATGTGGCGAGGTCACCAGCGGGTCGTTTGCCCCCAGCCTCGGGCGGGCGGTGAGCCTGGGATACGTGCCGTGGGATCATCGCGCGCCGGGCACACGCTTCGAGATTCGGTCCGGACACCGCGCCCTTACGGCGGAAGTGGTCCCGCTGCCCTTCTACAAAAAAGGAACGGTGAGGGCGTGAACGGCCATTACGAATTAGCAATTAAGCATTTAAAACTCCCAATTAGAAATCAGGAGAAAAGCTATGATACCCAAGAATCTGAAGTACACGGAGGAACACGAGTGGGTTCGCGTGGAGGACGACTCGGCCACCATCGGAATCAGTGATTACGCCCAGGAGGCTCTGGGAGACATCACCTTCGTGGAACTCCCGGAGATCGGGAAGCAGGTGGCGCAATTTGAGGACCTGGCCGTCATCGAGTCCGTGAAGGCCGCCAGCGATATCTATGCGCCCCTGAGCGGCAAGGTGCTCGAAGTGAATCCCGCGCTGGAGGAGGCTCCGGAGACGATCAATCAGGATTGCTACGGCGAGGGATGGATCTGCAAATTAAGCGGGATCGTGGAGACGGAGATGGAAAAGCTGCTTTCTGCCGAGGCTTACGAAAAATTGATCGCGTCTGAGTGAGACGGACTGCAAATCGGATAGGGATCAGCAGGAATTAAAGGGAGATGAGCTGCGATGAAGGTAACCGGTCTTGAAAATACCTTCTTTGGTGAACGACTGGAGACAGGGTTAGAGGTTCTTTTACTGGATACCAATCCGTGGTGGCAAAACGAACCTATGCGCGTGTTGCCGCCACTTCGGCGCTGGTTGTTTGAGCACACGTTGCAACGGCTCAAAAACGGACTTGCTCCGGTCACGGTATTGCGCGGCCCCCGGCAGGTCGGCAAAACCACCCTCCAGGAACATATTATTGACCATCTGCTTCATAGAGAGGACGTTCACCCAAAGCGGATTTTTCGCGTGCAGTTCGACGAGATTCCCTCGCTCACAGGGTTGAGTGATCCCATCCTCAGCTTATGCCGCTGGTTTGAGCATCAAATCCTGGGCGGATCGTTCAACGAGTGGGCGCGGAGGGACGAGCCTGTCTTCTTGTTTTTCGATGAGGTGCAGAATTTGACCGACTGGGCGCCGCAAATCAAAACCCTAGTGGATCATCATTCCGTCCGGGTGCTGTTGACGGGAAGTTCCGCACTGCGCATCGAATACGGACGGGACAGTCTGGCGGGGCGTATTACCACCCTTGAACTGGGCACGTTTCTCCTGCGTGAGATCGCCTCTCTGCGCGGATGGGGTGAACTAACCCCTCCGCTCCCCCTCAACGGACTGGGCGCACTCAAGGAGCGGGATTTCTGGGAAACGCTGCGCGAATTTGGGGATCAAAATCGGAGGGTGCGGGATCAGGCGTTTGTGGCTTTTGCTGAACGAGGCGGGTATCCGATCGCTCAAGTGCACACCGACCGTCCGTGGGAGGAAGTGGCGGACCAACTCAACGAAACGGTGATCCGCCGCGTAATTCAACACGACTTGCGTCTCGGAGAGCGCGGTCGGAAACGAGATCCGAATTTGCTGGAAACCCTCTTTTTGCTTTCCTGCCGCTACGCAGGTCAGGCGCCGGGGCCTTCCATCTTCATCAACGAAATCCGTTCGGCTTTATCCGCGAACATTGGTCCTCAGCGGGTCCGGACTTACCTTCGTTTTCTCAATGACACATTGCTCATTCGTCTGGTCCCCCCATTGGAACTTCGTCTCAAACGGCAAAAGGGGTATCCCAAGATTTGTCTGTGCGATCACGGTTTGCGGGCAAGTTGGCTTCGAGAGGTTGTTCCACTCACTCCGAATGGCCTGCAGCGTTCACCACACCTCAGCGATCTGGCAGGACACATGGCGGAGAGCATCGTGGGCAGCTTTTTGGGCCACATTCCCGGACTGGATCTGGCATGGTTTCCGGAGCGGGGCGGAGAGCCGGAAGTGGATTTTGTGATCACGATCGGGGAGCATCGCATTCCGCTGGAAATCAAATATAGGCAGCACATCGACGGACACCGCGACACCCTGGGATTGCGGGCGTTTATGGAGAAGGTGGTTTACAACGCGCCCTTTGGCGTGCTCGTAACGCTCTCGGATGATGTCTCGGTTACCGACCCTCGAATCGTGGCTGTCCCGCTTTCGTCGCTCTTGTTGATGAGATGATAAGAAAAATCACAGAGGCACGGGAACGTCGCCGTGAGCCTCAGTCGAACGCTCACAGAGAACACCAAAATGCTAACTTCGCCTGTTCTTCGCCGTTGTGGCGAGACTGTGAAGCTATGTGTAAGAGGAAAGAACAATGACCTACACACCCAATACGCCCTCCGAGCAGGCGCAGATGCTGGACACACTGGGCCTGCGCTCGATAGAGGACTTGTTTTCCGATATTCCAAAGGAGCAGCGGGCGGTCTCCTTCGATCTCCCGGAAGGACGTTCGGAATTGGAGGTACGGCGATATCTCAAGCGCCTGGCTGAGAAGAATGCCGTGCACCTGACTCAGTTTGTGGGCGCGGGCTTTTATGACCATTTCATCCCGTCGGCAGTGGACGCCCTGGCGTCGCGGAGCGAGTTCTATACCGCGTACACGCCCTATCAACCGGAGATTTCGCAGGGGACGTTGCAGGCGCTGTACGAGTATCAATCGTGCATCAGCCGCCTCACCGGGATGGAGGTCTCAAACGCCTCCCTGTACGACGGGGGGACCGCGCTCTACGAAGCCACGATGATGGCGATGCGCATCACCAAAAGACGGAGGATCGTGGTGGACGGCGGCGTAAATCCTATCTACCGCAAGATGTTGGTCTGCTACACGCAGAATCTATCCATCGAATTGGTGGAGATTCCTCCTTCGCACGGCCACAGCGACCGGGAACAGATCGTACGGCACGCCGACGACCGGACGGCCGCGGTGATTCTCCAGAACCCGAACTTTTTTGGCGCGGTGGATGATTTTGGGGACGTGATCGAGCAGCTTCACAAGGTCGGCGCGCTTGCGGTGGTGTCGGTCTATCCCCTCTCGCTGGGACTTCTAAAGACCCCGGGCGCGATGGGCGCGGACATTGTCACGGGCGAAGGACAGAGTCTCGGCATTCCACTTTCCTTCGGCGGGCCTTACCTGGGCTTTATGGCCACTCAAAAAAAATACGTGCGCAAAATGCCGGGCCGCATCGTAGGATGCACGCAGGATACGGAGGGACGCCGGGGATTCGTGCTCACGCTTCAGGCGCGCGAGCAGCACATCCGAAGGGACAAAGCCACCTCGAACATCTGCACCAATCAGACCCTGTGCGCGCTCAGGGCGTTGATTTACCTGTCTCTGTTGGGAAAGCAGGGACTGACGGAAGTCGCCGAACGGTGCGCCGCCAAAACGGTTTATGCGCAGGAACGGCTTTCTCAGATCCCCGACGTGGAAGTCGAACGCGCGGCCCCGGTGTTCAACGAGTTCATGGTCCATCTGCCAGCGGATGCCGGCGATGTGGTCGGAGCGATGATCGAAAAGGGATTTGCCGCCGGCTTCCCCCTCGGTCGGTACTACGAGGGCATGGAAAAGTCGCTGCTCGTGGCGGTCACCGAAAAGCGCACCCGGGGGGAGATCGGGCGGTTGGCGGAGGCGTTGGAGGACGTGTTGATGACGTTGCAGATATGAGTGGGTGAATGGTGAATGGTGAATGGTGAGTGGGTGAATGGTGAGTGGGTGAGT
>MVCQ01000082.1 GCA_002059205.1 Candidatus Latescibacteria bacterium 4484_107 | reverse complement strand
TGCAGCGCGTTTTGCGCCCGCGGGCCTCTCCGACGAGGATATGAAGAACCTTCTGCACGAGGCGGAGATATTGATTGGACAATTGGAGAAAGTATTGTGATGAAGATGATTCCGGAACTGATATTGGCGCCGCGGAGACGCAAAAAACTTGCTCCGCAGAGACCCAGGAAAACTGAGAAAGTGAGAAAGTGGGAAAGCGGGAGGAAATTCACCGTCTCACCGTCTCACCGTCTCACTTTCCCTCTTCCTTTCCTTTGTCTCTACCTAATTTTTCTGTGCCTTTTCTCCCCCCGTTTTTCGCACGCGGCTGAAGACGACGCGGTGGCGCTTTACAATCAGGCGGGGAAAGCGTATGAGGCGGAGCAATACGAGGAGGCGGTGGCGTTATACGAGAAAATTACGAAGATGGGAATTCAGGACGGCCGGGTGTTTTATAATCTGGGGAACGCGTATTTCAAGGCGGGTCAGTTGGGCAAGGCGATCCTGTACTACGAGCGGGCGCGGCGTCTGCTTCCCCGCGACGAGGATATCGAGGCCAATCTGCGATTCGTCCGTCTGCTCAAGGTAGATAAGGAACCACCGGAGGAACGGAATGTCGTCGTCCGGTTTGTGTTGAACCTTTACGATGCCTTCAGCCTCAACGGACTGGCCAAGGCGGCGAGCGGACTTTATATCCTGATGATGCTTTCAGGGATCGGATGGATTTTGTACGGACGACGGTTTCGATCAATTTTCGCTTCCATTCTGATTATTCTCGGCGCGGTGTTCGTTCCCGTCTTCGGTGCCCTGGCGTTCAAGATTCACGCCGAAGTCTTCGTGAAAGAGGCGATTGTGATCTCCGACGAGGTGGATGCCCGAAGCGGCCCCGGAGCGGGTCACACGAAGATTTTTGCCGTCCACGAGGGCACGAAGGTGCGTCTTGAACGTCGGGACGGTGACTGGGCGTTGGTGCGGCTGAACAGCGGGATCAGAGGCTGGATTGAGGGGAAGGGGATGGAGGAGATATAGAAAAACGTGAGACGTGATGCGTGAAACGTAAAACGTAAAGGAGAGATTCCTGACTCCGACTCCTGATCCCTGCCTCCTGATTTTTGAAACGGGCCTCTTCATTCGTAATTTCTCTGAGGAGAGTATGCGTACGATCTCAGTAAGCAGGCAGATAAAAGCCTCCTCCCATTTTTTCGCAAAGGTGCAAAAGACGCAGAGAAAACCCCAGGCAAGGGCTTGCCGTGCTTTGGTTTTTTTCGTGTATTTCGTGGTGGGAACAGGAGAATAATTTTGTCCAGAGACTTAATCAGGGCACTTCGTGCATTGGGAGGTGCCCTTTTGGATTTCGGTGTCCCGCCTCATTGCTCGTTGTGCAAGGCTCCTTTGGAGGAACATGAGCGTGTGGTGTGCGAGGGCTGCTGGAGCAAGATTCAGGTGATCACCGGGCCGTATTGCGCCGCGTGCGGTTCTCCCTCGGATGTACCTGCCTCGACGTGCAACCACTGCGAAAATAGGACGCTGCGCTTTGACCGCGCCCGGATTCTCTCACCCTTCGACGAGACCATTCAGGGCTTGATCCATCAACTCAAGTACCGGGGCAAGCGATCCATAGGGCAGCGGCTGGGCATAATGCTGGGGGCGTTGCTTGCGTCCGACGGCGATTCGGGCGATTTGGATATGATCGTTCCCGTTCCCCTGCATCCAAGCCGGAAGAAGGAGCGGGGATACAACCAGAGCGCCTTGGTGGCTTACGCCATGGAAGCCCGATTGGGCATCCGGGTGCGCACGGATCTAATGACGCGAACAAGGCGGACGGCCACTCAGACGAAGCTGAATGCGGAGGAGCGCGCTAAAAACGTGGCCGGAGCTTTTCAGGTTACGTGTCCCGAATCGGTGCGCGGGCAGGAGATCCTGTTGGTGGATGATGTGCTGACCACCGGGGCCACGGTGAATGCGTGTACGCAGGCGTTGTTGGACGCCGGGGCGAAGCGCGTCAGCATGGCGGCGCTGGCGCATCCTTTTTCCGAGGCACGGTGAACGCCTCCGGTGAAGGTGGCTGGAACCTGATCCCGAACCGTGACGTTTATGTCGCGGTGGGAACAGGGATTTTTTTTGCCGTTTTTTCTTGCCTTTCGGAATGAGAATGGGTACATTTAAGTTTTTGGAGATTTAAGGCCATCAACTCGTTCACCTTTCGGAGAACACATAGCGGACACGGCACGCGTGTTCCTCTCGATCTCCATATTCGGCAAGCCCACCTGTGGATCGCAGGAGGGTTTTTTTTTGCAGGAGGAAGATTCGATGAAGGTCATAGGCATCTCAGGAAGTCCCCGGAAGGCGGGCAATACGGAAACGGCGGTACGACTCGCTTTGGAGGAAGTCGAAAAGCAGGGGATTGACACGGAGTTCATCTCGCTTTCTGGAATGAAGATCGCGCCGTGCCGCGCGTGTATGCGCTGCAAGACGCAGCCGAAATGCGCCATCGAGGACGATTTTCAGCCGATCTTCGAAAAGATCGTGGAGGCGGAGGGATTCATCGTGGGTTCTCCGGTGTACTTCGGTTCCGCGACTCCGGAGACGATGGCCCTGTTGGACCGCCTCGGATACGTAGCCCGGAACAACGGCAACCTGCTGCGACGCAAGGTGGGCGGCCCGATTGCCGTGGCGCGGCGTGCGGGACAGAACTTCACGTATGCCCAACTGATGTTTTTCTACATCCTCAACGAGATGATCGTGGTGGGTTCCACCTACTGGAACATTGCGTTCGGGCGGGAAAAAGGAGAGATGACCTGCGATGCGGAGGGCGTGGAGACGATGCGCAATTTTGGACAAAATGTGGCGTGGGTGTTGAAGAAACTCTACTGAATGTCAGCAGTCAGCGATCAGCGGTCAGTGGTCAGTTTTTAGGTTTTGCTGAAAGCTGATGGCTGACGGCTGAAAGCTCGGAAAAAGGGAAAAAAGATGCCTGATCGGACCGAAGAACAGGAGGCGCGGCGGAACTATCGTTTGCTCGTATGGAACGGCATCCTGGTCAACGTGGCTTTTGCGTTTATCAATCCGGGGATTGTGTTGTCGGCGTTTATGTATACGCTGACGGCGTCCAGTTTTTACGTGGGACTGGTGACCACCATAATGGGTGCGGGATTTACCTGGCCGCAATTAGTGATCTCTAATCTGGTGGAGCATCGGGAGCGAAAGAAGCCGTTCTATTTTTATCCGGCGTTTTTTCGGATCGGGATATGGGTGGCCATCACGCTGTTTACACTGTGCATCGGGAACCGAAATCCTCAACTGCTTCTCTGGGTTTTTCTGGCTCTGTTTGGTTTGTATTGGACCGCCGGCGGGATCTCGATGGTGCCCTTTATGGACATCACTGCTAAAATTGCGCCCGTGGAGCAGCGGGCCAAATTGTTCAGCGTCCGACGGCTTTGGGGAGGCATGCTGTCCGTTTTAGCGGGTTTTCTGATTCGATACGTGCTCAGCGAGTCCAGCGGATTGGCGTTTCCGACCAACTATGGCGTGCTCTTCGGCTGTTCCACGGTATTCATCACCCTCGGCATGATCGCTTTTCTCCGGGTTCGGGAACCCATCCATCCGGTGGCCAAAGCACGGAATTCCTTCTCGGATCATCTCGCCAGCGGGGTTCGGATTCTTCGGGACGACCGGAATTATCGGAGACTGCTCGTGGCCCGCACATTCTGGTCCTTCGGGATGATGGGGATTCCCTTCTACGTGCCTTACGCGGTCTCCCATTTGGGCATGCACGAAGCCACGGTCGGTATCTTTCTGTCGGTCAGCCTGATCAGTGGGGTCCTCTCCAATCTGCTGTGGATGCGGATCGGCACGAAAAGCAGCCGGATCATCCTAGAATGGGGTGTTATTTTTCTGCTCCTGAGTCCGCTGATTGCCGCTCTGACACCCCATATTCCGAATATTCCTCTTGCCTTCTTCGGCTCGTTGCGGACGACGATGTACTTCATCGTCTTCGTTGCGAGCGGCGCGGGCGTGGCCGGGATCAATCTGGCCAATATGACCTACCTGTTGGAAATTGCCCCGAGCCGGATCCGTCCCCGGTACGTGGGATTTATGCACACCTTCAGCTTTCCGCTGACCTTCGTGCCCGCCCTCGCCGGCGGGGCGATCCATTACGTGTCTTATCAGCCGATGTTTCTGATTGCGGGAGTTTTCTGCATAGCGGCGATTTTTATGATCAGAGGATTGGATGAAAACCACGAAGCAGATGAAAAGGAATAATTTCTTTGAAGCACAACCCAACCCCCCGGCCCCCTTCCCTGAAAGGGAAGGGGGAGCGCTTTTTTTCTGCCTTTGGAAGGATCGCTCCCCTCCCCGTTTCGGGGAGGGGCAGGGGGAGGGGGCAAAGAAAAGCAACTATCGTTTTGGAATCTGCAAAAACACCCTCCCGCAGGCTGCGTGTCCCAAATGCGGGAGGGTGTGGCCTGGTCTCAGAATCAGTTAAAATAAGGTTCAGTCTCCGATGCCGAAGATCCCGGCGGCGGTTTCTCCGAAAATTTTCTTCTGATATTCCTCCGGCACTTCCATCTCCTCCAGAATCCGTTTATAATCGTTCATCACGTCCGCCATCCATTCGATGGCCACATCGGTGCCGAAGACAATTTTTTCAAACGGATGCTTGCCTCCGTGCGCCTGATAGGGATGCCCCGGTTTGTCCCACCAGAGGAGGCTTCGGAGGAAAGCCGCGGTCTTTTTCTTGAGCGTGGAACCGGAGAGGTCGAACCAGAGATTGCTGTTCCAGCGCGCGGACATGCTGGCCTCCTCATACCAGGGATTGCCGAGATGCGCGCCAATGATCTTCAGCTTCGGGAAGCAGCGTGCGATGTAATCGAGATAGATGGGGCGCATGCGGTTCGAGTTCTTATCCAGCGCGTAGTCTATGTCCGTTCGCATTACGATGCCGAGGTGAAACAGCATCGGCATGCCATAAGCCTGCGCCCGTTCGTAGATCGGAAAGTTCCGTTCGTCGTCGTAGTTATACCGGGGACTGATGATTTTTATTCCCGGAATGCCCTGTTCCTTCAAGTCGTCCACCACCGTGGGCGCATCGTATCCGAGGCGGAGCATCGCCAGCCCGATGATCCGATCCGGGGACTCCGCGACAGCCCCCTTCAATTCCCGCGGCGAGCCGATCAGGCATACCTTGTCAATCCCCAGGGCATCGCACTCCTTCAACAGATCTGTGACAAATCCCTCCTGCGGATTAAAATGCACGTGGCTGTCGATAACCATGATTTCCTCCTTTTTTTGTGATGGGTAATGCGCCGCCAAATTTGTCTCAACCGATAGGAAGACCTCCGAGGTCTGTCATCCTCGAACCCATTGATATAAAGTTGGCAGAACAGGTATTATGACCTCGTAACTCCACGAAGGATCAGACGTTCCAATCCTCCCTAAACGGAAACGTCTTATCTATCTTTGCATCCGACAGTTCCTTGACGAACTTGGCGATGCGTTTCACTGTGACCTCGATGTACCGCTCCCCCTTCTCCTTCGATGCCTTCCGGGGATCTCCGACTCCCGCACTTCTCGTCAGCAAATGCCACGGTCGCGTGATCTGCGCCCATCCCTCGTTGATCGCCTCGAAGCGCGTGGGATGCACTGCGCCGTCGTCCGCATCCTCCATGTGGACCAACTCCCCGAACAGGGCCAGGCTCACGCTTGTCTCCATCTCATCCGCGTGATCCCCCGGCTTCTCAAAAACCGCATCCCGCACATCTCCGGCTACCTTCCACCAATCCACCAGCGTCACGAACACCTTCGTGCGGCCATATAATGTCCTGAGCAGCCCCTTGAACTCGTTCCCGCCGTGCCCATTGAAAAGCACCAGTTTCAAAATTCCGTGCTGTTCCAGCGACGCCACCAGATCCCGCACCACCGCATCGAGCGTTTTCTGATCCACGTTCATCGTCAGCGGAAATCCTGTCAAATTTCGATTCACCCCATACGGAATCGTGGGCAGCAAGATCACCTTCGCGCCCTCTTCATACGCTCGCTCGCACACCCGATCCGCCAGCATCCCCGCGTGAAACGCATCCGATCCATAGGGCATGTGCAACGCATGCGGCTCCGTGGATCCGATCGGCAGCACCGCCACCTCGTATTTTTTCTCCTTGACCTCCTTGTACGTTATCTCCTGCAATCGCCATGGTTTGGACATCGCTCGCTCCTTGATTTTACTTGGAAACCGAACCTCTTTACCACGGATTTCCACGGAAATACACAGAAAAAAACAAAGCTACAACAAAAGA
>MVCQ01000081.1 GCA_002059205.1 Candidatus Latescibacteria bacterium 4484_107 | reverse complement strand
CGGCCGAGTGGTGAGTGGCGGAGGCATTCGTAATTCGCAACGAGGCAAAGGAGACACTAAAAATGCAGACAAGAGCGAAGTGGTTGAGCGGATTCCGGGTGCAACCCGTGGACTTCTTCTGCTTTTGAGTGCGTGGATCGCGAGGAGCCCGGGAGATGTCTTTTTTTTGCTAAGAAAGGAAATGCGGTGATGGAACAAAAGGAAAAGGAAGCGGGAATGAAGTTTATGGACGGCGAGTATTGGCGCGATCAAGTCCTGGACGACCTGATGCCGTACTGGTTCGAGCACGTGCGGGACGAGGAGCACGGCGCGTTCTACACGAATCTATCCCGCGATTGGCAGCCCAGGCCGCCCTGGGATAAGCTGCCGCCGATGATCAGTCGCCAGATTTTTAGTTTTTCCACGGCCTATCTGCTCTCCGGGGAAGATAAATACCTCGAGGTGGCCCGGAAGGCGGTGGACTATCTGCTGGAATATGGCTGGGACAAGGAATACGGGGGATGGTTCGGAAGTATCAGTCAGACCGGGGAGCCGAAGGACACGGTCAAAGGCGCGTCCTCGCAACTCTATTCCAACGTAGGACCGACGCAGTATGTTCTCGCAACCGGGGATAAAAAGGCGCTGTCGCATGTCCTCCAGTCCGTGGAGATTCTCAAAACGAAGGCCCACGACGAGGAGCACGATGGGTATTTTATGACACTGAACCGGGATTTGAGCGTCCGGAGTTTCACCAAAGCCAAGCATTCCCACTACGGTCAGGGGTCGCTGATGCCCAATCTCATCCTGGCGAGCCGGGATCCTGAAGTGCTGAAATTTTCGGAACATCTCGCCGATCTCAGCATCGAGCACATGATGGATCCCCAAGAGGGCTGGATGTTGGGCTATCCCACCTCATTTGATCGGGAGTGGAACTATACGCCCTATATCGAGGCAGGAAAGGAAACGCTCTATCTCGGGGCCAGTTCCACCGCCGCGCTCTTTTTTCTGCGCCTCTACCATCTGAGCGGGAAGGACAGTTATCTCAAGGCCGGGAAGGACTTGGGGGATATTCTCTGCCGGTATGGATGGGATGCGGAGGGGGGAGGATGGTATGAGCTCGTGGAGAAGACGCCTCCGCATCGTCCGCTGCCTGTTCAGGTATGGTGGTGGATCCAGATTTACGGCTCTTTCATGCAGCTTCATCTCTATCATCTCACGCAGGAGGAGCACTACCTGGAGCGCTTCCGAAAGACCGAGATTTTCTACGACCGCTACTTTGTGGATCACGAATACGGCGGCGTGTTTATCGGCGTCACTCCAGACGGTTCGCTTGTCGGGGACGGCCAGAAAGCCGCGCCGTGGCAGACGTCGTATCACGAGATCGAGCACGGATTCCTCAACTACCTCTATCTCAATCTGTATGTGAACCGGCGTCCGGTCGCGCTCCATTTCAAACTGAACGGTCCGGGAAAGCATTTCGTCTCCCCGGTGGACGATGCTTCCGTGCGGATTTCCAACGTGCGGATCAATGGGAAACCCTGGACGGACTTCGATGCCGAGGAGCGGAGCGTCACGTTGCCCGACGGGAAAGGGCTGAAGCTGGTGGTTACGCTGGCTCCGTAGCCATTTTCCCGTTTCCAAGCGGAAGCGTGGGAACGGGGAAATTGACTCTCCAATGAGGCAAGGGATAGAAACATGATCCAGAAAACGTTATCCGAAATAGTCCGGAAAGCGTACGGGGAAGGCCGGAGACTGGTGGCCCCTTTGATGGGATTCCCCGGCTTGCGGCTTACCGGGAGCACGGTCAAGCTCGCACAACAAAATTATGGGGAGCATTATGGCGTGCTGAGGGCGTTGGTCGAGGCATTCAAACCCGATATCGTATTCCCCCTGATGGACCTCTCGGTGGAAGCCAACGCGTTGGGACGCTATACGGTATTCCCCAAGCAGGATTCGGCCACCGTGGTCAAGGAACATTTTGACATTGCCGAACTCACCATGCAAAGGCAGATCAATATTTCCTTTGACACCAGGCTTCTCGGGTATGTTGAAACGATGAAACTCATGAGCATTGGTTTCCCGAAAGAAGTGCTCCGGGGCGCTTACGTCATCGGGCCGTATTCGTTGGCCGGCTTGATCATGGGAACGGAGGACGCCGCCATGGCGACCGTAATGGATCCCGATAAGCTGACGGCGCTTTGTGAGTTTACGACGGAGAAGATTCAGGAATATGTAAGACTGCTGATCGGAGCGGGGGCGCAGCTTATTTGTATCCTCGAACCCAGCGCCGTGATGTTAGGCCCGGGTCAGTTTGAACAATTCTCCTCCCGTTTTGTTCGTCATATCAACAATAGCTGCAAATACGCCGACGTGGCATCCGTTTATCATACGTGCGGCAATACCATGCATCTCATCGAAAAGATGGTCGAGTCGCAAGTGGATGCGATCAGTCTGGATTCCCCCGAAGCCGGGATCGATCTTCCGGCTGTTGCCGATCGCGTGGATGGGGAAGTGATCCTATTTGGCAACATGAATCCGACGGGCGCTATTCTCACATCCACCGCGGAGGCCGTGGCGCATGACGTGATGCAATTGCTGAAGGCGATGGAGCCCTACCCAAACTTCGTATTGAGTACGGGCTGCGATTTGCCCCAGGAAACCCCTTTTGAGAACATCCGCACGTTTATGAACACGGGCAGGGACTATCGGATTGGCAGTTGTGATCGATGACGGAATGAAAACGTACTCCAGACATCCATTTGCAGCGCAGATCGAGGCTTTTCGCAACGTAGGAGCGTTCAACCGTCATCCTCCCCGGGATTTGGAATTTTCGGGTGAAGGATCCTTCGGATCGGATCGTCAGGAGGCCCGAACGTGCTATCGTGTCCGGGCCTCTTTTTTCAGTTTCCCGTGGGTCCCAAATCGCGGGAGGGCGTGGTTTATCGGAATAGGCGGTTGCGCGTCACCGGCTCTGCCACTTCAAGGAAGGAACGAACCATGGTCATAGACGGCGAATTTTGGCGAAAGAACGTACTCACCGATCTGATCCCATACTGGTACGAGCACGTGCGGGACGAGGAATATGGAGCCTTCTATCTCAATCTGTCCCGCAAATGGCAGCCCGTGCCACCCTGGGACAAAGTCCCGGCGATGATCAGCCGTCAGGTCTTCGCATTTTCCGCGGCCTATCTCCTCTCCGGGGAAGACAAATATATCGAGGTCGCGCGGGAAGGCGCCGACTACCTGCTGGAGCACGCGTGGGACCGGGAATACGGAGGATGGTTCGACGGGCTGACCCGTACGGGCGCGCCGAAAGGGGCCATCAAGGGCGTGAACTCTCAACTCTATACCAATGTGGGTCTCGCCCTGTACTATTTTACCACGGGAGACGAGCGGGTCCGGTCGCGTCTTGAGGAATCCGTCCGAATTCGTAGGACGGCTGCCCACGATGATCAATTCGGCGGATACTACCAGGCCCTCAACCGGGATCTGAGCGTCCGGGACGACGGCAAGAATAAGCACGCGCACTATGGATACGTGGGCTCGTTTTCGCTCAATTACTGGCTGGCCACCCGGGATCCCGATTTTCTGCAATGGACCGCGCATCTGACCGATTTGTCGCTGGAGCGGATGACCGACCCCGAAGAGGGCTGGGTGTATGGATTTCACGGTCGCTTCGACCGACAATGGAAGCATACGCCCCATCGAGTGGATGGAGTGGAAGTGGCTTCCATGGGCGCCCAACTCACGGCGGTCCTTTCCTTCCTGCGTCTTTATCATCAGACCGGGAATGCGGCCTATCTCGAGCATGGAAAAATGCTGGGGGACAAGATCAGCCGGTACGGATGGGATGCCGAGCGGGGCGGATGGTACGATCTGGTGGAAAAAGCGCCCCCTTATCGCCCGGTGGCGTCCCCGACCATATCGTGGTGGATTCAGATCTACGGCTGTTTCCTGCAACTGCATCTCTATCATCTCACGCAGGAGGAACAGTATTTGGAACGCTTCCGAAAGAGCGAACGGTTCTACGAGCGCTACTTCGTGGATCACGAATACGGCGGCGTGTTCGGAAGCGTGTCGCCGGACGGCGCGCTCGTTGGGGACGGCCGAAAAGCGGCGGGCTGGCAGACCTCGTACCACGAAATCGAGCACGGATTGCTCAACTATCTCTATCTCAATCTGTATGTGAACCGGCGTCCGGTGGCGCTCCATTTCAAGTTGGACGGTCCCGGGAAACATTTCGTCTCGCTCGCGGACGATCCCTCGGTACGGATCAGTGGGGTGCGGATCAATGGAGCATCCTGGGTTGACTTCGATGCGCGGGAGCGGAGTGTCAGGCTGCCCGATGAGAAGGGGCTCGAGGCAGAGGTTACGCTCGCCCCGTAACACGTCAGGCGCAACGGCGGGAGAGACAGAAGAACAGAAGCACAGAGGGGGGCCTTGGTTGTCCTCTCCGCTTTCCGGAAAAAGCAGTTGCCTTTTGCGTTGAAATGTGTTATACTGAATGCCTCTTGCAAAAGTCCGAAAAACTAGATTTCTTTGCTTCGCTATCGCTCGTAATGACACCATGACTTTGTTATCGTCATTGTGGAGAGCGAAGCGCCGAAGCAATCTTATCGTCTCAAATTTTTGCATGAATCTCATTATAGATTCCTGTAAATGTCCCGTTAGGGACAGGATATTTATAGAATCCGAAATAACCAAACCATTTTCCAAAGTCCCGTGAGGGACGAAATAGACATGGCTATATCGTCCCTATGGGACTTGGAGATTTTTTCCAAATTATTTCTGCTATAGATATTTTGTCCCTAATGGGACGGAAGAGACCGAACAGTCGAAGACGGATACGATGGATTTGTCCGGGACTCCTGAAAAGTCCGGGAAACGAGATTGCCGCCTGAGCGCCTCGGTCTCGGCAAACGCACGATGCTTTTCCTGAGATTGGAATACTTACGGACGAAGGTTTTATTTCCGAAATTTTATCTGCATTACGATGGAACACAGGCGGGTTTCGTGCCAGTGATTTGACGTTCGGATGGAGGAGATAGAAGACAGTGAGCAGAAAATCAAAAAAAAAGCCGTCTTCAAAACAGCAAACTCCGACTCCCAAAAAGCCCCCTTCAAAAGCGATGCGTCTTTTGAAGGAACTGATCGTCCTGATTGCGGTCATAGCGGGAATGGTTTATATGACGCAATCCCGCAACTATGGCTGGCTTTTTCGCAGTATCGTTCTGGGCAATCTCAAGATGATCCGTGCCTATCCGCACCTGACATACGATGAAAAAATGGAGAGCAAGCTCGGAGTCGGATATAAGCTGGTGCAATACGTCAAAACACATACCCCGGAAGATGCGGTGATCCTGGCTCCTTACGATAAAGACCTTGCGCGGGTGGGGCTGAATTATTATCTTTATCCCCGATTTATTATTCCTCAACGAAGCGCCCGAAAAAGTCCGATGTATCTAAAAGCGACCCATCTGATCATCTTCAAGGGCAAAGGGTACGACTATCTGCAACATCCTCCGTCGGATCGGGCCGAATACGATCTGATCGCGGTGGCTCCCGGAGACTTAGCCGTGGAGGAATGAGCAATGGGCAATACTCTTCCACTTCTCCCCAAATTAGGGCGGTGGGGTGGGGTATTGTCCATTAAAAAGCCAAGGAATAGCGTATGATCTTGATTGTTGGATTTCTTCTCGTATTCTTGCTGGGATTTTTGCTCGTGCTCTTTTTTCCCGTGGTCACGCGGAGGACGGAACAGGTGGGGCTTGCGCTTCTGTTGGGGATCGGAGGATATACCACGGTCCTGTTCTACGCGAACTGGCTGGGCATGAAGTTGACCCGGGGCACGACGTTTCTAATTCTGATTCTCCTGATCGGCCTCTGTACCGCCCTCCAGTGGAAAACGATCCGGGCGTTTGGATGGCCCAAGCCCGATCTCCGAAAGATCAAGCGTCCCACGCTGGCCGAGATTGCGCTCGTTCTGGTCCTCGTTTTTCTGGTAGGAGCCATCACCGCAAAAAATCTGTATTGGCCGGTCTTCGCCAACGATGCGCATTCGTACGACGGTCGGGCTAAGTTTATGGTGCATGAGGGGGATATCCACATCAAGCTGCTCGACAGCGGGATTTCCGGGGCGAGCAATCTCACG
Source organism: Candidatus Latescibacteria bacterium 4484_107 (assembly GCA_002059205.1). Taxonomy (GTDB): domain Bacteria; phylum Latescibacterota; class 4484-107; order 4484-107; family 4484-107; genus 4484-107. The sequence continues at coordinate 264 of MVCQ01000081.1, read as the reverse complement.
TATCCGCCCAACTTTCCCCTTGCCCTTTCCCTGTCCTATTTCTGGGGAGCCACGCACCAGTCGAAAATCGTGATCACCTTCTACTTCATCGCTTTGCTGCTCGTTTTTTATAGCCAATTGGCGCGGTACGTCTCCCGGCTGAATGCCCTGATCTTCACTTTTCTTCTTACCATCTCCCCGGAGCTATATTGCCACGCGGCCCTGGGACTGACCAATCTCCCCGCAGCGGCTTATCTGAGTGCGGGCACGCTCTATCTGTTCATC
>MVCQ01000080.1 GCA_002059205.1 Candidatus Latescibacteria bacterium 4484_107 | reverse complement strand
GATTGCCTGAAGTCTCAGAGTCCAATTTTTAAAATCCCGTTCTATTTTTCCCGCTTGGTGGCAAAATTGATCCTGAGCGCTCCGGCCCGCCTCAATTCCTCCATCACATCTGAGATCGCTCCATACGGAGCATGCTTGTCCGCTTTGATGGAGACGATGATCCGGGGATTTTCCTGCATTTTATTCGCCACAACACGCATCAACGTCGGCATATCTTTCACCAGCATATCGTCGATCATTACCTCTGCGGCCGGCGACACCCAGATGTGGGTGATGTTTCGTTTGGTCTCGATCTTCTGCGTTTTTTCCGCATCGGGCAGCATCACAGGGAGTCCCCTGTATCGCACGAATACGGTGGAAACCATAAAAAAGACCAACAAAAGAAATGCAATATCCGCCATGGAGCTGGTGGGGATGGATTGTCTTACTTTTGATTTTCGTTTAAACCGCATAGCAAATTTTCCGGGAAAAAGAACTCACCACGGAGTTACGAAGCGGCGGTCCCCAGAAAAAGGGAGTCGATGTGCTTCGTGTCTCCGAGGTTGCTGTTTTCATTTTGTCTATTCTTCGGGGGATGCGATGGAAATGCGCTCGGATCCGGACAGCTTGAGCTCGTCCAATACATCTATGAACACTTCGTAGGCCGTTTCCCGGTCGGATTTAAGCGAAACGATCAGGTTGGGATTTTCCGCGACCCGGCGTTTGATGTCTCCCCGAATGACCGAGAGCGGAACGATGTTTCCCTCTAGGGCGATCTCCCCGGCTGCGTTGATCCAGACGTGGCAGATATTTTTTTTGGGGACTTCCTTGCCCGAGCCGGTGGGCGGAAGCACCATGCCGATGCCTTTGTCCATATTCATCGTGGTCGTCACGAGAAAAAAGATGAGGAGCAGAAAGGCAATATCGGCCATCGAACTGGTCGGGATTTCCACATCGGGACGTTTTCGCCGTTTTCCTATGAGCATATTTCGTTTCTCCAAAAAATTTTTTTACCAGGCACCGCAGAGCGCGTTGGGACCGCAAAGAAAGGCATCAATAAGGGGCATTTCGCAGTCACTTCGATCTTGTTCAAAATTTCAGTAAAGCCCTACGCCGCTCCTTTCTCTTCCCCGTAGCCCATTTCTACGAGGGTATCAACGAATGCCGCGGAGCTTTCCTCCATGTCAACGACGATCTTGTCTATCCGGGATACGAAGTAATTGTGGAAAGCCTGGATCGGGATGGCGATGGCCAATCCGGCCGCCGTGGTGATCAGAGCTTCTGAGATGCCGCTGGCTACCAGACTCGGCTCCACGTCCCCGGCCAGCGCGATGGCCTCGAACGCTTTGATCATACCGCTCACCGTACCCAAAAAACCAATTAGCGGCGCGATGCTGGCTATGGTGGCCAACCACACCATCCCGCGCTCCAGAAAGGCCATCTCGATGGAACCCGAGGTCTCGATGGCTTTTTCTACGTGGGCCAACCCTCTTTGAGCCCGCAGCAATCCGGCATGAAGTACCGAGGCTACCGGCCCACGGGTATTGGAACAAATTTTTGCCGCAGCCTCCACCCCGCCGCCGCGCAGGGCTTCATCCACCTGGACGAAGAACTGTTTGGCGTTGATCGAAGCCCGGGTCAGTGTCCACAGACGCTCGAGGATAAAAGCAATACCGATCACCAGCGCGGCTAAGAGGGGCCACATAAAGGGGCCGCCCTTGTTGAATAATTCGACCATAAAAAGGTCCTCCGGCTTGGGGGTGAAGTGAAAAGGACGGAAACAGATTCGTATTGCGGGAGTGATTCCTTATGCTTCATGCTTCACGTTTTACGTGTCCCTTCTATTTTTTCCCTCGATCAAAAAAAGCGTTCTTTTCGGCTTCCTCCTGCCGGCGTTTTTCTTCGGAAGCCTCATATTGGATCGTGGCGATGCGCTGTTCGGCGTAAGTTTTCCATACCGGGTCGGCGCATGCCAGTTCAAATTCTTTGAGGGCCAAGGTGCGCCGATTGCCCACTTTGAGGTAATAATCTCCGTTCAAGGTCCGGAGACGTCCGTTTTTTGGAGTCAGGGTAAGTCCCCGGTCAATCCATTTTTTAGCTTGTTTGAATTCTCCCTTGTCGAAGTAAATCTGAGCCAATTTTATGACAGGCACCGCATCCTTAGGTTTTAGAAAAGTCAACCGTTCCAAGCCTCGGATGAGATCGTCGGAGCGTGCCAATTGATCTGCCAGTTCGATAATCTTGATCAGGGAAGCAGTATCCGTGCTGTCGTGATCGGCCAAGAGCCAGTAAGACGCTAAGGCTTTTTCATAGTCCGCTGTTTGAACCTGAAGCCGGGCTATGCTTTCCAACGTGGCCAAGTCATCCGGCTTCAGCGCCCATGCGTGCTGATAGGCTTCGATAGCTTTTTCGATGCGTTCGGTTTTTCTTTCGGTTTTCTGCGCTTTCTCCAGCAGTTGCCCTGTGAGGATAAAAATCTCCGGATCATCTTTTACGTACTGTGAAAGTTCCATATAGGCCCGGAGCGCATCGGCCTCCCGTCCTCGGTAACGGTAGAGTTCCGCTAAGCTCCGGCGGACTTGTACGTAGTCCGGTTTAAGGGCTACGATTTTTTCGTATTCGGCGAGGGCGGAGTCATAGTTGGCCTCCGCGTGGTAGATCTTAGCCAACATATAATGCGCGTTCAAGTATGTCGAGTCGGCGCTCACAGCCATCAGATAGGATGCTTTGGCTTCTTCTGTGCGCTTCATTTTGTAATACACATTTCCCAGGGCATAGTGCATTTTGGGATTGTTCGGATGGTATGAGATGGCTTTTCGATATTGTTCGATGGCATCCTCGTACACCCCATTCCGCTCGTGCCCTTTGCCCCAACTATAATGTTTCATCGCCTCCTGAAGGGAATCCACCTCGACGCCCTGCCGGATCTGGATAGATTCGGTTCCTTTGGCCGATACCGGGGTTCCTCCCGATAGGAATATCCCAATACTCAAAAGGATGATCGTTCCCATGGACGGTGCGCTTCGCATCCGGGATACCTCATTCTAAGTGTTCGACAACGGGTCATGAGCAAGATCAAGAGAAGCTTAAATATCTATATATTTCCCCTTCGTGTCAAGGATTTTTTATTCGGAAGCGGCAAAATCCTTCTGTTCTTCCTGAAAAAAACGACGCATTCTACAATGCGCCTTCCTTTCAGGCTTCGTCTCTATCGTTGTTTCAAAAAAAACATAATGTTGAAAACGTGCTCCGAATGGTCCGACGTCTTTTCCGGGAATGCCGCTCCGGGTTCATCAAATGCCGGGACGAAGTCAAGGGACGATGACGCCGATCAACGTAAGATTGCTCAGGGGATCGCAGTCGGCTCTTATCGCGGATACGCCCAATCCGTCCTCAGGAATAAAGGCGGTCTGTTCGCTCAGGTCTTGGAAAATTTCTCTTGACTATCCAATCAAAAACTCCTATTATTACGAAGTTGCTTCCAATGACATAAACCAATTCTGACGAGGGAGAACAATGATTTCTGAATACGACAAAAGAATGTCTTACGGAACTTGCCGAAAAGGTCGGCCTTTTCTCCGTAATGCTGTTGGGAGCCTCTCTCCACAAGGAGGACAAAAAACTGTCTCAGTTGTTGGAAGCCGTGTTCGAGCACGGCGTATTCCGTTTGCTCCAGCCAGTTAGGGAATATGGGACGCTTTCCATCCGATTTTGTGTTTCTCTCGTTCCCACGCTCTGCGTGGGGAACGCATAATTAGACGCTCTGCGTTACCGACCCAAACGCACGTTCCGGTTGGGGCGGGAAATCGTTTTCCCGAACCTCAGATGCAACAAGGCTGAAAGGCTGAGCATCGGGATTACAAAATCCCGATGCAACAGAAAACACGTTGCTGCACAAAGGGCAAAGAGAATTTTTGGCAAATTTGTGAATAATGCACGTTATGTTGTTTGTGCAGTGAAAGAGAATTTTCAAGCACTTTCTACGGAGCAAAAAGCGGAGAACTTTAACGAGAAGAGGTCGCCTTTGCGAGCGATAACCACCATCATTTTCGATCTGGACGGCACTCTATTAGATTCGAGTCCCGACATCTTCAACTGCGTCAATCTGGCTCTGCGCGAAATGGCTCTCCCGGAAGTGACCATGGAACAGGCCAAAAAAGGAATCGGCCCCGGCTCGCAGGTGTTCACGCAGACGATGCTGCCTCGTGATCAATTTTATCGTTGGGAGGAGCTTCTGCAAATCTATCGGCGATTCTATCTGGACCGGTGCACGGAGCGATCCACACTCTATCCCGGCGTGACAGCACTCCTCCGCCACTTGAGGAATGGATCTCTGGCGGAAGCGCCATATCTCGCCGTAGCCACGAACAAACCCCGCTCCATGACCGACCGGATTCTGGGTCACTTTGGATTGTTTCACCAATTTCGCGTGGTCATCGGGCCGGAGGACGTCGTCCGCCTGAAGCCCGATCCGGAGATGATCCAAACCATCCTGCGCGTCACCGGAAGCCTCCCCGAAGAAACCCTGCTCGTGGGGGACACCGATAACGACATCCGGGCCGGGAAAAACGCCGGCATCCTTACGTGCGGCGCAGCGTATGGCTATTTCCCCAGGGAGCGTTTGCAGGCGCAGGATCCGGATTTTCTGATAGATGCTCCGATGCAATTGCTGAGCGTTCTGGATGGAAGGTTGTCAAAAGCGTGAAACGTGAAAAACGTAACACGCACCACGGCGTATCCTTAGTAAGCGCCGAACTCCTTATAGGCTTCAAACAGCGCGAGGATATTCTCCGTAGGCGTATCCGGCTGAATGTTGTGCGCGGTGCAAACGATGTATCCGCCACCGGACTTTCCCGCGTCCATCCGGCTCCGAACGTGTTCCCGGACGGTTTCGGGCGTGCCATTGGGAAGCACCTCCTGAATGTCAATCCCTCCCTGAAACACCAGATCCCTTCCATACTCCCGCTTCAGTTTTTTCAGATCCATCCCGGCGGCTTTGGGCTGAAGCGATTGAAGAATATCCAATCCGGCCTCGATGAAGTCCGGGATAAGCGCCACCACGGACCCGCACGTATGGTGCATCACCCGGATGCCGTATTGGTGCGCGAGCGCGACATACTCCCGGAATCCCCGACGAAAATATTTGCGCCACATCGCGATGTCCATCATCGGACCCGACTGGGTGCCGAAATCATCGCCCATCATGAAAATATCAATTTTCCCCTGAGCCGCCTCGAAGACCCGGCGATTGTATTCGAGGAAATATTCCCGGATGTGCCCCACGACAGCCTCGACCATCTTCGGATCGAGCGCGAGATCCATATACGCCTGCTCCATCCCCCGAAGATACATCATCGGCTTGAGCTGGGCCGTGCGATCCAGACGATCCCCGGCATTGACCACCGCGTACCCTTCAAAACGTTCGCAATCCGCCTTCAGCGTGGCATAATTCCATGCGTCCGGTGAGGGCCAGCCTTGGTATCGGTTCACCTCCTCCGCAGTCTTCATCTCCGCCAGCGGGGGGTCCACCACGTGTTTGTAGCTCCATCGGAATGCGCCCCGCTCCACGAACATTCGTTTCCGGCGCACGCCCCAGAGGTCTTCTATGCTCCCATCCTGATAGGTTTTCAGTTCCTGGCCGGCATAGCTGGGCCCTGGAATCGTGCGCAGATCCACGTCCAATCGCCGCAGCAACGCCTCCTTGTCCGCAAGGCCGAAGTGGCGCAGAAGCCGCTCGGTAACCTCCGGAGCCGCCCAATAATCCACGGGAACCCGATCCGGCTCCTGATGTCCGATCGCCGTCAAAACACGTTGTTTGGAAGTCAACTGCTTTCCTTTCCCCTGTCTTACAGCTCAACGTTCTCCACCTTCATGCCATCCAGATCCAAAATCGCCACCGTGCGCCGGCCGCTCACCCATCCGCACGCTTCGCCGGGATTGATCACCAGTGTTTCCCCTTCCCGGATCTCCGGCTCGTGCGTATGCCCGTACAGGATGACGTCGAAATCGCCGCTGTGAACCAATGCCTCTATGCAGCTCGGCTCGTGCATCAGGACAAATTTTCTGCTTTCGTATTGAAAGCGTTGCACCCCGGCGTAGATCTCCCCGATCTCCCCGAAGGCCTTTCGCAGCCCCGCGCGCTCCCCGTCGTTGTTTCCGAAGACGCCGATGAAGGCGCTGTCTAACTTCCCAAAATCTTTCGCGGTGAACGGCGCCACGAAATCTCCGGCGTGCAGCACCAACTTTACACCTCGTTCGTTGAACAACGCCACCGCCTTTTGTATGGCGGGACGATGATCGTGTGTATCCGCGATCAGCCCCACCAAATGGGAATGTTTCATCCGATCCTCCTCATAAATGTAGGTTGCACCGCAAAGACGTGGAGGACTTCAATGAGTAAGGGATAATGAGTAATCCCCTCCGCTTTTCTCCTATTGGGGCGATGGTGGAGCCGG
>MVCQ01000079.1 GCA_002059205.1 Candidatus Latescibacteria bacterium 4484_107 | reverse complement strand
GGGCGGCGGCAAGGAGAGCAGCGGGGCGCTCAACGATATTCCGTCGGCGTATTTGTCCATGGAGGATTTGGAGCGGTACATCGGAGGCCCGATTCGGATGGAGCACCGGGGCGAGATCCGGAACGGCTGGATCGTGCCCGAGGCCGTGGGCTTTCGAGGCAACGGGGGTCTCAACGGCTTGATGGCGAAGATGTTCGGGCATCAGTTGGGCCTGCCGGTGTTGTCGAACCTGAAGGACGGTCTGCCCGCATTGGGCGGATGGAGTTTGATGGACGTGGGGGATATGAATGCCAGTGCAGCTTTGGCCGTGCAGGATTCCACAGGTGCGGCGCAGGGGGATTCCTCCCTGGTGGTGGGCTTTGTGCCGTGTCATCCGATGGCGTGGTCCAAGGTGACGTTGGGATGGATAGAGCCGTTGGTGGTTCGGCGCGACACGACTGTTCGGATTGCGGCCGCGCACATCACGAGCGAGCTTCCGAAGGTGGTGAAGGTTCCGCTGAATGCGCGGGAATATTTTCTGGTGGAGAACCGCGAGGCGCACTATTCGGGAGCGGGCCTGCCGGATGGGGTAACGTTCTCCAATCCCGAAGATTCCTCGGGGGTTTGGATGTCGGTGGCGAATTATGATGCCTTTATTCCCGGCTCCGGGATTTTTATCTATCACATTGACGAGCAGGTGATCGAGCAGGGGCGGGCGGCCAATCGGATCAACGCGGACCCGATGCACCGGGGGATAGACTTAGAGGAGGCCGACGGCGGGGAGGACATCGGGAATCCGCATCGCGTGTATGCCGATTGGGGGGAGCCGGATTGGGAGGGCATAGACGGCGAGCCGGGCGATGCCTTTTTCCTGGGAGGAAAGGCCGTGTTCGGACCGGATACGACGCCCCGTTCGGTCCCGTACGGAGGCGCGGACAGCGGCGTGCGGATCGAGGTGCTCAGCCCGCCCGGAGATACGATGGCGGTGCGGATTACCTTTGAGCGGAACGTGCGCGGATGGCCCCGAAAGGTTGCGGGGACGTTCGGAGATCACGCGCCGCTGTGGGCCGATCTGGACGGCGACGGCGCGGGCGAATTGGTTGCGGTCACGGATTCGGGGGAGGTGTTTGTCTGGCATGGTGATGGGACGCCGTTTTTCGCGGGGAATAGCGATGGAGGATTTGCCTCGGCGGGAAGCCCGGTATGCTCTGGGGTAGCTTCAGCGGATCTGGACGGCGATGGTTTGCAGGAAGTTATTGTAGCGTGTGCGGATAGTTCCATCATTTGTTGGCGGTCGATGGATGAGGATGCTGACGGTGCGGCCGATCTTTTCAGACGGTCGGAAATTGGATTTCTCATAACAGGCGGTCCGGCCGTGGCGGATTTTGATCAAGAGCGGGAGGGATTGGAGGTAGCTGTAGGAGGCCATGAGACTGAGATAGCATTGATAGAACCTTGGATATTTCAGTCTACTTCGAGAGGAGCCATCATCGGCTTGGCGGCTGGGGATGCGGATGGCGACGGTCAAGCGGAGGTCATGGGTGTTTTGAAGGAAGGCTCGGTGTTTTCTTTTGCCGACAGGAGGCGACGCTTCTTGTGGTATGGAGCGGAACGGATGGATTTTGGCCCGGCCGTTGGTGATATAGATTTAGACGGAGCAGTGGAGATTGTGGCGGCAACGAGCAAAGGCACGGTGGTGGCTTTAGACGCTCACACGGGCAAGTTGAAGGAAGGCTTCCCCGTATCCCTGATGGATGGTTTGTCCACGGGACCCGTGTTGGGCGACGTGAATGGAGACGGCTATCTGGAGATCGTCATCGGAGGAACGGCGCAGGTGCATGCGCTGGCATTCAACGGCGTTTCGCTGGCTGGCTTTCCGGCGCGTCTTCCATTGAAGGACAACGTGGGCGCGATCACCTCCACGCCGATCCTCGCGGATGCGGACGGGGATGGCATGTCGGACATTCTGTTCGGAACCGCGACGGGGCTCGTGTATGGTTTGAACGGGCGGGGGGAATTGCTTCCCGAGTTTCCGTTGACCGCGCTGGGACCGGTTTCCTCCTCCCTGTTCGCGGCGGACGTGGACGATGACGGGGAGATGGATCTGGGCGCGTTGACGGCTGATGGCGAGGTGTACGTCTGGAAATTGAACGTGCCATTTAGACCAGAATGCGTTCCGTGGCCGATGGCGGGCGCGAATCCGGCGCGCACCTTTGCCCTGGCTCCATCCGATTCCACGTCTATGGGATCGGACGATCTGATGCCCTCCGAAAAGGTGTATTGCTATCCGAATCCGGTGACGGGCGATCGGGCGGTGCTGCGATTTTATCTCGGGAAAGAGGCCGATGTGGAGGTGCACGTATTCAACGGCGTCGGCGAATTGGTGAATCGGATGGAAGCGCACAAAACAGGAGCGCGGGCGGACAACGAGATCGTCTGGGATACATCGGAGCTGGAAAGTGGGCTGTACCTCTGTCGAGTTCTTGCGAAAGCGGGCGGAGAGAGGCAGGTGGTATTTGTGAAGGCGGCGGTGAGTAAGTAGCCGATACGCTAGTCTGAACCACATGAGGAGAAACAGCATGGCAGTATTACCGGAGGCAGTCAGCAAGGCATGGGAGGATCGGGAAGGACCTATCGTTTTGGCCACAGTGGATGCGGAAGGGAATCCGAACGCGATCTATGCAACCTGCGTCAGCAAATTCAGCGAAGATACGCTGGTTGTAGCGGACAACTTTTTCGACAAGACGCGAGCGAACATCTTAAGGGGCGGCAAGGGATCACTGCTTTTTATCACCAAGGAAGGCAAAGCGTTTCAGGTGAAGGGGCCTATCGAGTATCATACCGAGGGGGCCGTTTTTGACGACATGAAAAAATGGAATTCGCCCAAACTTCCGGGGCATGCAGCGGCCGCCCTGAGAGTGGAGCACGTTTTTTCCGGAGCGGAGAAACTGGTGTAGGTCTTCGTCAATTTTATATTGACGGATGTAAGACCTCCGAGGTCTGCCAGACCTCGGAGGTCTATCAGGTTTAAGGGAAAACAACCAGGCCGGATGGCAAACTGGGATCAACAAGGAGAGGAAGGCGGCTTCCGCCACTGAAATTATATGAGAATAGGAACACTCATCATCTCAGGACTTTTTTTGCTCATTTGTAGCACCGAACCATCCCTCGCTCAGAATCATTCGAACCTGGAGTGGCGGGTGATAGAGACCGAGCATTTTCGGATTTACTACCATCAGGGCTTGGAGCGCGTGGCAACGGAGGCGATGGCGATTGCGGAGCACATCTACGGCCCGGTGACTGCGTTGTATGATTTCGAGCCGGACGGGAAAATACACATAGAACTCAGGGACGATGAGGATACCTCGAACGGGGGCGCCTATTACTATGCGAACAAGGTTATGATCTATGCCACGAATATGGATTGGGCGCTTCGGGGGACGCACGCCTGGCTTTGGAACGTGATCACGCACGAGTTCACCCACATCATCAGTCTTCAGGTAGCCCGGAAGGCGCCGCGCCGGTTTCCGGCCCTGTATTTTCAGGGATTCGGGTATCAGCACGAGTACCGGAAGGACGTGCTGCGTGGGTATCCGGACGTGCTGGTGTCCTATCCGGTGCCGGGTACGATGGTGCCGATGTGGTTTGCGGAGGGAACGGCGCAGCATCAGGCGACGGGTGCGCGGTACGATTGCTGGGATTCACATCGGGATATGATCCTCCGAATGGCTACGCTCAAAGGCAAGCTGCTTAGTTGGAATGACATGGGCGTGTTCTCGAAGACCAGTCTGGGAAGCGAGATGGTGTACGACCACGGGTTTTCGTTGGTGAACTATATCGCGGACGAATACGGCGAGGATACCTTGAGACAGCTCATGAAAGCGTGCTCAAGGCGCTCCGCATTTGATTTCTCCTCCGCGGTACAGCATGTGTTGGGCATGTCGGGAGAGGAACTTCACCGGAAGTGGCAAGAATCTTTGGAGACGCAGTATGGGAAAGTAGCGGACGAGATCGGGGAGCATTTGATAGAAGGAGATTCTTTGCGCACGGAGGGCTATGCGAACGACTATCCGATTTGGTCACCGGACGGGGAGCGGTTGGCCTATCTTTCCAATAAGGGACAGGATTACTGGCTGACGAGTTTGTTCGTATTTTCCCCCGTAGCGGATAAGGCAGAGGCAGAGGAAGTGGCGGTTGGCGCGGCCACTTCGTCGGTCAGTTGGACGCCGGATGGGGAAAGCCTCCTCTTTTCCCGCAGATCGCCGGCGGATCGCTATGGCGCGCACTTCTGCGATCTGTATCGGTACAATCTGGAGTCCGAGAAGGAGAAGCGGCTGACGCATGGGCTCCGGGCGCGTTTCCCGAACTGCTCGCCGGATGGAAAGCGCGTAGTGTTCGTAAAAAATGCGGGTGGCACGACCAATTTGGCGGTCATGAAATCAGATGGCGAGGAAGTGCGTCTGCTCACGCACTATGACGATGGCACGCAGGTGTACCAGCCGAAATGGTCTCCGGATGGACATACCGTTGCCTTCTCCATATCCCAGGGCGATGAGCGGGAAGTTGCGCTGATTCGGGAGGATGGCACGGGTTTTCGGTACGTCGTCGCTTCGGATGGGACAGATCGGGATCCATGCTGGACGCCGGACGGCCGGAAAATCCTTTTTTCCTCAGACGTGACCGGCATCTTTAATCTGTATGCGCTGGAGCTTGAGAGCGGAGAAATCGAGCAGCTGACCAACGTCCTCGGCGGAGCCTTCTCTCCAGCCGTCTCACCCAAAGACGGATCCGTGGCCTTTTCCTCGTATGGAGCGGACGGGTACGAAATCCGGCTTTTGGATTCGGTCGAAGGATGGAAAACCGTAGATAAGGAGATCTTCACGCACCACGCACCACGCACCACGCACCACTCACCGTTCACCAATCCGCAATCCGCAATCCGCAATCCGCAATCCAAACCATACCGCCCCACCAGCTTGGGCCTTTCCATCATGCCGAGACTCATCTTCGACGAGAAATATCCGAAGGTGGGAGCATACGTGGGCTTGATGGATGCTCTGGATCAGGTGTCGGTCATCGGCGGCGCGGCGCTCGGAGCGAATCTGGATCTGGATTTGTTTGCTTTGGCGGAATACAATCGATTCCCGCCCACCTTGTTTCTGGAGTACTACCGGCAGTTGCGTCATGTGGGTGACCCTGTTGTTATTGATAGTCTTGACTTGAAAACCAATGAAGTGACCTACGATCTGAGTGAGGTGGATGCAGGCGTGCGCTATCGTTTTCGGGATAAGCATGCGCTTCGTCTCGGAGTGGCGCTGAGTTTGTACAACGCCAAAGAGGATCGGGAGACCTTGAGCGATCATATTCCGTACGTGCTTCGCTATACCTACATGAAGGGCGTGGATGTGTCGGCGTCCTACACCTATCGGGCGCTGGGCCGGATGCGGGATCGGGAGATCAATCCCCGCGGGCGGGAGTTTCAGGTGCGCTACGACCGCCTATTTAATTATTTGATCAAGGGCTTCAAGGTGTCCGGTTTGATTCAGGAAAAATACGATCGGTTCTTCTACGATCAACTGACGCTGGATTGGCGGGAGTATCTTGCGCTGCCATGGTGGGAGCGGCATACCCTTGGGCTGAGGCTGCATGGCGGATGGATCGACCGAAACGTGGATGATTTTTTTGATTTCCATCTCGGCGGACTGCCTGGTATGCGGGGATATACGTATTACAGCCTGTCGGGCCGGAAGACGGCCATGGTGGGGCTGACTTATCGCTTTCCGATCATCGCGGAGTGGAAACGGAAACTCGGGCCCCTTTACCTCGACAAATTTTACGGTGCGGTGTTCGGAGACGTCGGACGCGCGTGGAATGCGGACTCGATAAATTGGAAATGGGAGGGCTTCAAAAGCGACGCGGGCGCGCAGGTGCGGATGGATATGGTATCCTTCTATGGGTATCCCGCAGCGCTGGAATTGGACGCGGCGTACGGATTCGACGAAACGGGCGGCGGCAATCAGTGGAAGTTCTATTTCTCGCTGCTGTTTGGGTATGTGGATTCCCTGAGCATCCGTTCCGGAGCGGGCGGCATGCGACGCTCAGAGGTGGCATTCACGGAAAGAGGCACACACGAAAATTGAAGGATGCTGCTCATTTTGCGTCTCCGAGGGTTTCTCGATGTTCGATCTTCGCTGCAATAATACCGTGCTTCATCTGAGCCGCCGGACGACCCCGTCGCGCTCGACGAGGAGTTGGATCGGGTGATCCCCGTGGTGGAGACGTTGGCCGGACGGGTTTCTGTGCCGCTTTCCGTGGATACGTACAAGGCGGAGGTGGCGCGTCGGGCATTGGATGCCGGGGCCGCTCTCGTCAACGACATCAGTGCGATGCGTTTTGATCCCGCTATGAAGGAACTCATTGCGGAGCGCGGTGTTCCGGTGATCCTGATGCACATGCGCGGTACGCCGAGGGATATGCAGATCAGCCCATTTTACGAGGATGTAATCGGAGAGATTGGTGCTTTTCTGCGGGAACGAATTGCGGAGGCGGTCTCCGCCGGCATAGCGCAGTCCTCGATCGTTGTGGATCCGGGCATCGGCTTTGGGAAACGCGTGGCGGATAATTTGGAGATCGTCAGGCGGTTGGATGCCTTTCACGCCCTGGGCTGCCCGATCCTTCTCGGTCCGTCCCGAAAGTCCTTCATCGGAAAGGTGCTGGATGTTTCCTCAGAGGAGCGTTTGGAGGGCACGGCAGCGGTCGTGGCGTTGTCCGTTTTGCGGGGCGCGCACCTTATCCGCGTGCACGATGTGCGACAGATGGTGCGTGTGGCTCGGATGGTGGAAGCCATAGAGCATGGAGGAAAGAAAAGCAGAAGTCGGGGGTCAGAAGTCAGAAGCTGATCGCTGACTGCTGATCGCTTAAACAGCGCGTGGAGGAAAGAATCGTGACGCTTTTCAAAATAGGGTTTCTGCCGGTCA
>MVCQ01000003.1 GCA_002059205.1 Candidatus Latescibacteria bacterium 4484_107 | reverse complement strand
AAACTTTGCATCGCCTGGGCCAGCGCCATATGGATCAGAATACAACGTATGCCTATAGAGAGGCAACTCACCCCATTTCGATATCATCGTATTGCCACTCTCCCTAAGCAGAGAGTGGTCAATACCACCATAGCTAACATGCGTTGCAATGTTTTGTGACACTTCTTTATAGCTTTCATCTTCCCAGTATTTATCATCATTTGGCGAATAAATCCAACACAATGTGCTAGGATCTGATCGTCTTGCCCCAGCCCATGCATAGGCATGACAATTGTACGCCACGCTGGCACTATCTAATCGTGCAATGTAGTCACCTTGATGAAAATTATCTGACCATGCTGTCCACTCTGCTCGGGTATAATAATCGTCACCTTCACCCTGATCGCCCCACCAAACACCCGTATCAGCGTAATGCGAATGTAAAACGGTCTCACCGCGAGGAGTTTCCAAATCATGAGCATTGGCGATGTTGGCGATAAAAAATACAAAAAGAAACAATCCTTGAGATAGCGATACGGAGAAGCTCTTATGTGAGTATTTCATTTCTTCCTCCTCTCGTTACGAAGCGATTATGGTGAGCTATAGTTCTCAGCAATGTTAATAACAGCTTCGCAAAGCTTCTCATACACTGCTTTCGAAGAGGCTTTACCAGTATTGAGTGCACGCTTCATATCTTCGTCTTGAGAGATTTTCTGTAGAAATTGATTATTCTTTTCATTTTCCAAAATTCTGCCTGCAAGAATGATCGCGGACCTTACCCAAAAAAAGTTCCTCTCACGATTCCTGAATGCCTGTTTTTTATATAGATTATCGACGCATGATTTGAGAAGCTGCTTTTTTTCCATCTTTGATAGTCTGCTCAGTACCGTGGGTTGCGACAAGAGAAATTCCACAAATGCGATATCCGTAATGAATTTTCCTTTCTGTCGCGAACTCCAAACGAGTTTCATGCCGGATGGATCAATTTCAAGGTAATAAGCTAATACAACGCTACCTGCATCCTCCCTGTCGAGAAGTTCAGATAAGACATTGTAGTGTTTTACTGTTACGTCAAAACCCTGTTGCATTGTGTTAAATGCCAGAACTTCCAATCGTCCGGGAAGGTCCATCCACGCCTGTAACAATTCCTGTGTGGACATATCCCGTAAGATATTCTCCGGAATCTGCTGGACAGCTCTCTTTTGTCGAAGAGACAACTCACGCCATTCCGGTGCCCCGGGTTTGACCGGATATTCGTAACGAAAGGTATTCTGGGCAAAAAGACTTTGCACCGCCAGCAATAACATGCAAACCATGATAATACAATTGAGCTGCAACCCATCATGGAATAAGGACGCCCGCCTTCTCCAAAGCGTTATAGATTCGAGGATCCATTCTTAGATCCGGGTCATCCGGGTCTCCATCATAGCCTGGGTATGCACGATGGATCGAAAGCGATTGCGGGGTGGTGTTTCTTCCATCAGAGTGACGGCAGAGTAACATAATAACCGGATTTTGACACCCTCCTGAGTCAGCAACATCCTTAAACATCCCCCAATAAATACGTTCATTTCCCACAGACACGACAAATAATCTATTTATCAAATGGCCCCACGTCTTTAATCGCTCCCAAACGGAATCGGGATAGGTTATGCGGTGTCTATCCCAGCTATAATTCGTGATATCTGAAGTAGATAAGAATGCGGCCTGTAAAAGGGTGAGTTGATCAACAAGGGCCCCATCCTCATCACGAGTGTCCACATCAAGAATGCTATCACTTGCAATGTAGATCGCAAAATTATCATTTACGCCTGGTTCCAAAGATTTTTCCTTATCACAACTCAGACACAAGAAAAGTACTCCAATAATAAGAAAATATCTGAAAGGTATAGGCATATCTTTCTCCTCCTCTATTCCCAGAGGGATATATCCTGCTCCTCCAAAAATATAAAATAACACTTCCCGGAAGATTTATCAAGTATTTTTTTTGGAGCTTACAAAATTTTCTTGTCCTCAGCCTCAGCTTATCCAGATGTGGCTTTGCCCGAAAATTCCCCGCACGATGAAGGATCAGCGCAGCGGCACCATCCGCCGGATCTGCTCGAAATCTTCGATCCCCAAACGGAAGAGGTCAATCTGCGGGCGCCCGATCACATGATAGCCCCCCCTGCTTCGCCCCTGCCTGCCGCGACGAGAAGTTTCATCAAACCATAATAGACCTGTCCAAAGCGGGAACCCATGTTGTTGCCCATCCCAAGGCTCCGGCTCCAACAAAAAAAACGCCCGATGTCGCATCGAGCGCTTTTTTTATGGCTTCAGAGGAAGCTCCGCCTCAGAAAGGACGCCAACTGGGGTGCCGGTTTTGGTGTGCGTCGTTCGTGAGGTTGACGCGGTTCCTCCCCGTCCGATCCGTCAGATAAATATCGTAGTTTCTGCCCTTGCCGCCGGCGAAAGCAAAACCCAGATCGTCGGGAGACCAGACCGGTTCCCATTCGTAGAAGTCGTCGGTGAGGGTCAATCGCGTCTGAAGCGTGCCGTCGGATTTCATAATGAAGACCTCTTCGGCGCCATCGCGGCTGGAAGAGAAGAGCAGGAAACGTCCATCGTGCGACCAGCTTGGGTTGAGGTCGTAATCCATCACCTCAGTCAGGCGCACCACGTTTTTCGACCCATCGGCGTTCATGAGGAAGATGTCATCGTTGCCCTTTCGATCGTTGCCATACCGGTCGCTGACAAAGGCGATTTTCGAGCCGTCCGGGGACCAGGCTGGTAATCGGTCCGAAGCCGTGCCGTCGGATACCTGAACCGGATTAGATCCGTCTGCGTTCATGACAAAAATCTGATCGCTCCCGGTACGCTGGCTGGAGAAGGCGATTTTCGAGCCGTCCGGGGACCAGGCCGGGCTGCGATCGAACGACTCGCCCTCGGTCAATCGGGTCTGGTTGGAACCGTCGGCATCCATCACATAAATCTCCCGAGTGGTGATGCCGTCCCGATCCGTGACAAAGGCGATTTTGGTGCCGTCCGGAGACCAGGCCGGCTCGGTGTCCGATCCTTCGGTGCGGGTGAGGTTGGTCAGTCCGGATCCGTCGGCCCGGATGGCATAGATCTCCCAATTGCGGGGGCCGTCCCGGTCGCTGGCGAACACGAGTGTGCCTTGGGGCACCATCGGTTTGTCGGGCGGCACGTCGAAGGATATGGTGTACGTTTTGATCCCGCGCAACGGTTTGCCGCATACCGTGACGCGTTTTTGCTCCAAACAGGTGTTGGTGGCTACGGTTGCCACGTAATCGCTCTCCTCGGCCTCCGGGAAAGTCTGCCCCTCGGAGACCAGCGCGTTGAAGTTCGTCATAATCTTGCTCGTGACCGCCAGGCGCACCTGCCGTCCCTCGATCCCTTTGAGTTCCACGCGCACTTCGTTCCGGCCACAACCCGACCACAGACCCAGCGATAAGATCCCCGTCAAAACAAGTCCCACAGCGCGCTTCAACATCCATCTCCTCCTCTGTTGAAAAGGGGCCAGAACGATGTAGAGATCACCGGAAACGCTTTTCCTCCTGGTGTACTCCGTGTCTTCATGGCTCCATTGATCATGAATGATTTAAAAGTTTTCCCTCTTTGGGCACCCCAGAAAAAACATTCGTTCCCTCTCCTGTGGAGAACGTCAAACTGTCCTGCCTTTGGGGTAAAACGATAATCCGTAAATGTAGTATAACTCGTTCGTATTGTCAAGCACATTTTGGTTTTTCGCTATTTCGAACATCCGATCGCTCATCCGCCCGCATCGTCCGCCGTGATGATCTTTCCTAATTCAACGATTACGGTATCCGTCCGGGAAATCTCGAAAGGAATCGCGCCTGTCGCGTCGAAATTCCTCTCAACAAAATAACTTCCCCGGATATATGTATCCACGACAACCGGCGTCCCCACCGGCCAGACCTTGGTGGAATCCACCTCTACGAAGCTTTCTACGTAGAGCGCATCCTGCATGCCGACGGGGGAAAGCCGAAAAAACGGGTCCGCTTCCAAGCCGGCTCCGAGCACCTGCAGGTTCCGAATGCCGCCATCCAATCCCTCGAAATGATAGCGAAAATCCAATCGGACCGAGTTCGCCACGAAGATGCCCAATCGGGCGTAGAACACCTGAAGCGACCATGTATCGATGCAAAATGCGGGCTCGGCCTT
The DNA here is from genome assembly GCA_002059205.1 of Candidatus Latescibacteria bacterium 4484_107. Taxonomy (GTDB): domain Bacteria; phylum Latescibacterota; class 4484-107; order 4484-107; family 4484-107; genus 4484-107. Next base: position 13,505 of record MVCQ01000003.1, on the reverse strand, counting down.
TTTGAGAAGGATGTCGAACGGATGGATCGTTCCTCCCTTAACTTCCACGTCGACGTCGTCCAAAGGGATATATCCATATTGCTCCGCCCGGATTGCGTAGATGCCCGGCGGCAGATCAGAGACCTCGTAGCGCCCCGCGGAATCCGGATGGAGCGTCGTCACCGTATCTCCCCGGGCCGAGACCACCCGAATCCACATCGTGCGAGCGTCCGGTTCGCCCTCCAGCCGCGCTTCTCCGGTTATCGTGCCGAATCCAGGAGAGGCCGGATCGCTGCAGCCGCATGCGGTCATCCATCCCAAAAGAAACAGAAAAAAATACATCGCATGTTTTCCATCCAGTTCAGGCATTCTCACCGCGGAGACGCAAAGACTGCTGAGAACACCTTCATTCACCACGGAATAACACAGAAAAAAACAGAAAAAAACGAAAAGATGATTTCTGTGTACTTCCGTGAAATTCCGTGGTGAAGTCTTTTTTTTTGCATCAACGAATTCACTAGGGAGTGCTTCTCTAATCATTAGAAGGAACCCAGGTCCGAATCACCACGACGTTCCCGCTCACTTTGTAGGCCCCGAGTTGCGCGGGAAGAAGCAGCGATTCTCCCCGTTCAATAGGCATAGTTTGGTGGGATCCCCAACCTATTTCTCCGTGGCCATCAAGTACCGAAAGCACGTGAAAGCTGCGCCCGTCACACTGATCCTCCATGGACGAACGCACGTCCAACCGTCCCACGACAAAATACGGACAGTTCACAAGGACGGTTTTCGTGCCTCCGGCTTCTTCCACCTGAAGACCTTCGACGAGGTCGGGCAGCTGATCATAGTGGGTCACCTCCAACGCCTTCTCGATGTGAAGCGGGCGGGGACGTCCCCAGTCGTACACCCGATAAGTAATGTCCGAGCTTTGCTGCACCTCGTATAACAAAATGCCTCGACCAATAGCATGCACCTGACCTGCAGGCACGAATACCACGTCTCCGGGCGACACTTCGATCCAGTGGAGGATCCCGTCGAGACGGCCCTTTTCAATAGCCTGCCGGAACGTCTCCGCATCCACGCCCGGTTCGAGTCCCCGGACCAACCGGGCGCCGGGCTGAGCATCCACGATAACCCACGCCTCCGTCTTACCCGACGCCCCATGCTCACGGCGCCGGGCGTACGCATCGTCCGGATGCACCTGAACGGACAGCCGGTCCGCCGCATCCACGAATTTGAACAGGAGGGGGAAGCGCCCACGGGGAACATCCGTTCCGATCAGCGCCTCACCAAAATCCGCCTCCATCCGCCCAAGCCCCATCCCTCGATACGGCCCGTTCGCCACGATGCTGACATCGTCCCCATAGGCCGAGACCTCCCACGATTCCCCGATGCGCGCTCCCGGAGGAAGCCTCTTTCCCAGGACCCGCGCCATATTTTCTCCCCCCCACACTTTTTCTTTGAAGAGGGAGTCGAACTTCAGCGGATAGACCTTCATGCCTTGGCTTCCTCTTCCTTTTTCGGGGACGCTTCCGCCTCCTCTTTTTCCTCTTTTTCCTCCTCCTGCGAGTCGGGCTTTCCGGCCGGTCCCTCCGTCTTTTCCCGTTTGGCCTTGTTCACCTCGTCCACGTAGTTTATCCTCAATTCATACAAGACGTGATCAAGAAACTTTGCCTCATTATCACTCACGTTCCCCTTGGTCTTCTCCTTCAGCATCCCCAGGATGTCTATGGACATCTTGGCCTGATCCAAATCCCGCTCCACTTTCCCACTTACGGGATTCGCGAGCTTGCCCATCTGCTGCATAGCCGCGCCCTGAAACATCATGATCACCTGCATAAACAACATCTCGTTCATTTGCTCTTCGGTGATTTTTTCCGCCATTTTCGACCTCCTTTCGATTTGTTGGATACAGATACACGCGGTCATAGATACCAATGCTTCGTAAATATACACATCAATCGCTCAAAAATCAAGGTACGTTTGGAAAATTCCGTCTCATCCGCTTTTTTTTATAAAAAAGACTTGCGTTCTGTTATAGATTCGGATATATTCAGCGCGCTGGATGAAGTGTGCCTCTGTGCAACCACGCAATCAGCTTTGTGAGGACGATGTTCTGATTTCACGCCTTACGTTTCACGCTTTACGGTTTATCGTGTTTTCCGCGTGCCTCCTTGCCTCCGTGGTGCAAAAATCTAACATCCGGGAACATTTATGCTCGAAGTCCTGAAAGTCCTCCTCGCGTTCAGCCTGATCATCATCCTGGTTCGCATCAAATGGCCGCTCGGCGTCAGCATGCTCACAGGCGCGGCGGTGCTGGCGCTCCTGTATGGACAGGGCCCCTCCGGCCTCGCCAATATCGGATGGCTCACCCTCTCCGACCGGATGACCATCGAGTTGGCCATCATCCTTACGCTGATCACCGCCTTCAGCGCGGTGCTTCGGGAGAGCGGGACGCTGGATCGTTTGACCTCCTCTTTGAAACAACTAGCGCACTCCACCCGCCTGATTGCGGCCGGACTCCCGGCTCTGATCGGCCTCCTTCCCATGCCGGGCGGCGCGCTCTTCTCCGCGCCTATGGTGGATTCGGCGTTCGAGGGCATCCCCATTTCCGCGGAGCGCAAGAGCTTTATCAATCATTGGTTCAGGCACATCTGGGAGTATTGTTGGCCCCTCTATCCCGGCGTCATCCTGACCGTGGAATTGACCGGATACGAGCTCGGACGATTCATGCTTTACCAACTTCCGCTGACCGTCGTGGCCATCATCGCAGGTACATGGGTGTCCCTCAGACACATCCCGCCGAGGACCACGTCGCACCAGGCGGAAACGCACGATCACCCCATCCGGCAGGGGTTCGTCTCCTTTCTCCCCATCCTCGTAGTCATTGTGCTTTCCATCGGACTCGGACTGCACCTGATCTATGCCTTTCTCATCGGCATCGCGCTATCGGTCTGGATGGGCCGCAAACATTTCGAGCATCCGATCCGATCCGTGCTCCTCAAAAGCATCTCGCTGAATACCGTTTTCCTCATCGTGGGCATTATGGCGTTCAAACAGACGCTGGAATCTACCGAAGCCATTACCTTGATAGCGGATACCTTCACACGGTACGGGATTCCGCCATTCCCACTGTTTATCATCATCCCCTTCCTAGTGGGCCTCGTGTCCGGACTGAGCGTCGCGTTCGTGGGCGTCGCTTTTCCCATCATTTTTCCACTGATTGATCTGACCGGGAACGGCATCGGCTACGTGGTTTTAGCGTATGCATCGGGCTTTGCCGGCGTGATCCTCTCCCCCGTGCACCTCTGCCTGATCCTGACGAGGGAGTATTTCCATGCCGGGATGGGCGGCATCTATCGCCTGCTCTGGCTTCCCGCCGCTGCTTTAATCGTGGCAGGTGCGGCGATCTGTCTCTGGACTATCCGATAAGCCAGCATTTCCATTATGCGCGGAGGGGACGCGCATAATTCTTTCAGAAAAAAACACAAATGTGGTTCCTGGGAGCCCAAAAATCCCATTTTAGAATCCCGCCCGTAGCAAGGCATTGCAAAAGTGTTTCTTGGGAGAAACCAGAAACTTGGTGTTCTTGACCTCTGACCTCTGGGTCTCTGACCTCTGACCTCTGACGAGTCCCCCTATGTCTTCAGCCTTCCTCCATTCCCTCCGTCGGGCCGCGCCGCTTCTGACCGATCCCGCAAGCTGGGCCAATCTCGCCCGGATCGCATCGAGCTATGTGCGTTCCATGCACTCTAAACGTGCCACGATTTCCGGGCTTCCCTTTGTCCTCATGATCGAGCCGACCAACTTCTGCAATCTCCACTGTCCCTTATGTCCTTCCGGAGATGGACGCCTCACCCGGGCGCGCGGCATGATGGATCGCGCCACCTTCGGCCGCATTCTGAAGCAAACCAAAGGGACGGTCAAGTTTCTCCAGCTTTGGAACCAGGGCGAACCGCTCCTCCATCCCGATCTCCCGTGGATGATCCGCCGCGCCAAGGCTCAGGGCATGTTCGTCTCTATGAGCACCAACGGACATCCTCTCGCCGATCCCTCCGTAGCCCTTGAAATCGTGCGCTCCGGCCTGGACCACCTGATCGTGTCCGTGGATGGCGCCACCCAGGAGACCTATGCCCGCTATCGAAGAGGTGGGAATCTCCAAACGGTTCTGAGAGGTATCGAGCACTGTGTTCAAGCCAGAATAAAACCTCACCGCAAAGGCGCAAAGAGCGCAAAGAACTTCAAGAGATGGGGGTTGCCTTTCTCTGCGTCCTTTGCGCCTTTGCGGTGGATTCTTCCGCAATCCGCAATCCGCAATCCCAAGCGTCCCTGGATCGAACTGCAATGTATCGTCATGCGGCACAATGAGCACGAAATTCCCGCCATGAAAGCGCTGGCCCAACGGCTCGGGGTAGATCGCCTTTCCCTCAAAACCGTCCAGATTGACGCCGCCGATCAGGCCGAGACCTTTCTTCCCTCGGATCGTAACCAGAGCCGTTACGCGGCCGCGCAAGAGCGCAAACCAACCACGGGGAAACACGGAAGTACACAGAAAAAACCCGCTGACATGCTGCGGGCCTCCCTGGGCTTCCGTGGTAAGATGTTTGAAGAGGGGACGCTTATGACCGAGCGCACAAGGGACTCCTGCCGCCGGCTCTGGTTCAGCACCGTGATCAACTGGGATGGCACTGTCGTGCCGTGCTGCTTCGACAAGGACGGCGATTTTGTGATGGGAAACATACTTCAGGAGAGTCTGGAACAAATCTGGCGGGGCCGGAGATACCAGGCCTTTCGAGACGCAGTGCTCCGGAACAGAGCGGGCATAGCGATGTGTCGGAATTGTACGGAGGGATTGAGGAAGCTCTTTCTCCAGTGAACGGTGGAAGTCTTTCAAAGGACTTCACCCTTTATGGTTTTCATCGTTTGGTGAGGCTGAGCGTCGGGGCTGCGTTATAGGCTTTGCAATTTGACATTCATTTGTCATTTGGACTTTGGATGGTGCTGCCATCGCCATCCCCGTCCTCGACACCAGCACCCTGAATCACGACTTCCGCGGCGTCTCCGGCTTTGGAAATGGTATAGGTTCCATTGCGCACTGCGGAGTCCGCAGAGTTCGCAAAGGAAAGAAAGTGAGGCGGTGAGCACCTCCCCCACTTTCCCACTTTCACAGGGGGTTTCTCTGCGCGTTTCGCCTGCTCCGTGGTGCGGATTATGTGAATTTAATTCTGTCCATCCACAGTCGCTAGTCACCACTCAGTGCCCGTTGGATCCTTTCAACGCCCGCTCCACCGCCTCGCTGAGCTGCCCGATGTGGAAGGGTTTTTGAAGAAATCCATCCGCCCGGTAATGCACTGCCTCGTACTGAGAAACGGAAGATTGGTGCCCCGCGATCAGCAGCACCGGAAAATCGGGGGATCGCTGTTTCACCGATTTCAGCAGAGACAGCCCATCCATCGTCGGCATCTTCACATCGCTGATGACCATATCGAACGGATCGCTTTCGAGCTTCGCCAGCGCCTGGGTTCCATCGTTGGCGGTCTGCGCCTCGTATCCCAGGGCGACCAAAATTTCCGAAAGCATCTCCCGGACATCCTGAAGGTCGTCCACAATCAATATCCTGCGCATTTTCATCTTTTTCTCACTTAAACAGCGCATCTATGGCCTCCTGATCGATCTGCTCTTCCATACCCGTTCCTGAGTCGTCCGCGATCTGATCCGCGAGATTCTGCGCCTCTCCGGATCGCTCAAAATCAAACGCGGCTTCCGAGTCGAACGCCTGATACTGGAAAGGATCCATCTCATCCAGCCGAACATCTGAGAAGTTCCCCATAAGATCCCGCAACTGCATATTTATCTCGGCCAACATCCGATTCGTGCTTCGGATCTGCTGGGAGGTGATGTCCTGAAATTGAAGGGCATTGAGAATCATGAACAAATCGTCCTGGAGCGCGGCCAAATCCTCCGAGATCTCCCCGAACGCTTCTTTCGACTCCTTTGCCTTCATGCCCGCCTCCATCCTTTTTTCGATATCCCGCACCGCCGTCTTGATCGCCTCCGTATCGCCGTTCATATTTCCTAACGTTGCTATAGACGAGGACAAATCCGAAGCGAACCGGTCCCTGTCATCCATCCCTTTTTTCAAACGAGCGACATGTTCTGTGACGCGCTCCACCCGGATCATGCCTCGATCTACCATATCCATCACCGCCGTCGTCGCCAGCTCGGTTGCGTCCGTCACCTTATTCAACTGCTCGGCCGCCTTGGGCATCGCATTGGAAGTCTCCGAGATCGAATCGCACATCTGACTTAAAACCGGCGCCACTTCTTCCAGGAACTCCACCGCTTTGATCAGGTGAGGCGTATAGATCTCCGCCATAGTGAGATGCGACTTGATCGCTTTCAGACTATGAACCATCCCAAGAACATCCTCTCTCCTCATATCGAATCCCCCTTTACAACGAGTAATGAGCAATGAACGATAACCCGCCCCATTCGGAAGAAGAGGAAGGTATTGCTCGTCCTTCCTGGCCTACACGGATCGGCTGAGATCAATCATCTTCTCTCCGCGTCCGGAAAGGTAGTCGTCTGTTTCCAGTTTTTTCAGATTACTCAATTTGTGCGTCGCCTGAGAAATTCGATTCGCTTCCTTTGTGATCGTCTCAAGGCGTTCGGCCACCCCCTTGTCCACCTTGTCAGCGGTCATCAGCAGAAACTGAGCATTGCCCACAATGGTCGTAAGCGGATTATTGATTTCATGATTCAGACTGATGACCACCTGCGAGATGGCCTCCCGTTCCTTCAGTTCGATCAACTCCTCCTGAGCTTCCTTGAGGCGCTTGTGGGCTTCCTCCAATTGTTCATTTTTATCCCGCAACTCATTTTCATACAGCATCCGTTCGATGGCAAAAGCCACTTGAGCCGCAATAATATGGGCCAACTGAAACTCATCCTTCCCGAGGGCCTCCGGCTCTTGATGGCTCAGATTCAATACACCGATCAGTTGATCCCGAACCATCAAGGGCACCGACAGAAAGGACCGAACGGCCTTTCCCTCCTTGAGCATCTTGCGGTGTAAATTGGAAATCAGAACGGGCTTTTTCTGTTTCGCCACCCATGCCGAGAAACCCGGGCCCAGATCGAAACGCACGGATTGGATCAGATCCACCTTCTCTCCGGCCCGGGAGACTTCCTCCAACTGCTGGGTTTCCTTGTCGAGCAGAAAAAGCGTGGCTGAAGTATAAGGGATGGCTTTCCGGATCGAGGCGAGCACAGACTCGAACACCTCGTGCTCTACAGGAGTTTGAATGATGGCGCTGATCTCCTGCAGAACGGACAGCACCGCTCGTACGTGCTTGTCACTCAGTGTCTTTTCTTTCTTTGGCATAATATGCTCCCCCTTATCAAACGCGAAGTGCAAATCGCGCATCTGGCTCCAGCTTTTTTCTCCAATTATTGGTGGCCTCTCTTAGAACATCCCCCCTTGAGGAGTGTCCGTCCGGAAACCAACCCAATTGGAATATTCCCATCATTGCAAGCGAGCAGAAGGAGAGAAGCACTCTCTTGAAAACCCAGAGATTGCTTCGTCGTTCGTTCCTCACTCCTCGCAATACCATTCGCCTCAAAACGGAGCTTTCGGACAGACACCAAGCAGAACTTCAACTCCGGAATCCCGCCTTCAGGCTTCAGGCTGCGACCCGATGAAACCCTAAGAGGCAAATTCCTAATGGGGATAAGCTTCTCGGATGGGCTCTTAATATCATCATGAAAACGCGCCGCAAAAACGCGGAGTGAGCAAAGAAATGCTCGAAAACACAGCATATCTATTCCCCGCGTCATGTACGCTTTGCGTTTCACACGCCGCCGTGCCCTCCTTAAAACAATGCTTCCAATGCCTAAGACTTCTCACCCAGCTCTATCAGTCTTGAGATGAGACGGGTCTCTCCCACCCCCACATTGAATCTTTGGGAAACCTCCAATAGGTCCCCCCCCTTGCGCAATTCACGAACGATATTTCCTCTCTCCCATGCGTTCCCGTTTGAATGGCTCTGCCCGGCCACGGTGTACGTCCCGGCCGCCGTCCTTCGCACGGACAGGCTTCGTTCTTCGCCGCTTCCCCCCTGTCTTTCGAGCCTTGCGAGCCATCGCTCCATCCGTACATCCATCGCAATCAAACGCGCCTCCATACGTCTCTGCGCGGCCTCAAACCGCCGCCAGAGCAGAAAAAAAACCATCCCCAGCAACACGGGGGCCAGCCAAAACATCCATGTGGGAATACTCCATAGCATCGTCTTGTATCTCCAAAAAAAGAGTTCTTTCCTCACCCCGAACAAAAAATGGGCAATTTCACCGTTATCGTCGTACCCTTTCCCAGCTCACTGCTCGCATAAATCGCGCCTCCGTGATCCTGGACAATGCCGTAACTAATGGAGAGCCCCAGACCTCTTCCCTCGTGCACCTCTTTTCTGGTAAAAAAAGGCTCGAAAATTCTCGGAAGAATCTCCGGGGGAATCCCTATGCCCGTATCGGCAAAGGTGAGCACGACAAAATCCTGTTCCGCTTTGCCCGCTATCGTCAGCGTCCCTTCATCGTCCATCGCCTGACAAGCATTCAGAAGCAGGTTCACAAAGACCTGTTCGAGCGGACCCGACCGGCCACGCACCTGGGGAAGACTTTCCGGAAGGTGCATGATCACCTTGATCTGTTTGGTGGTGAAGAAATGGGCCACCAGGGACCGTGAACGTGCGATAAGCTCGTGCACCTCCAACGCCCTCATCTCCCCTTCTGCGCTGCTTTCCTGGGAAAAGTCCATCAAGTTCCGAACAATCTGCGAAATACGTGCTGCGTGCTCCTCCACAACCTCCAACCCCGAAAGAACCCGATCTTCTTTACACGCATGCTGCATCAACTGCACCCGACTCAGGATCACCTGAAGCGGATTGTTGATCTCGTGGCCTATGCCGGCCGCCAGTTCGCCTACGGCCGCCATTTTTCCGGACTGAATGACCTGCTGCTGCGAGGCCCGAAGTCTCCGGTTTGTTTCGTCTAAGCTCTGAATCAGACGGGCGTTCTCCAGGGCAATGGCCGCCTGATTGGCCAGGATCGAGATCAGTTCGATGTCCCGGTTGGTAAACGTCTCGGCAGACTTGTCGCAAACGAGCTCGAAAACCCCTACGTTCTTTCCCCGCACGAACAAAGGGACGATCACGAAATTCCGCTCCGCTTCCTCCGATCCCCGCATCGCATCCACATCCGGAAGCACCATGGCCCGCTGTTCCGCCATCACCCATTGGAGAATTCCTTCTTCCCACTGCCTCCGCACCTGCGCCTCGAACCCATCGGAACGATAGACCACGAGCGCCACTTCCATATCGTCTGATCCCTCCGGGGTCAGAAATACCCCGCCGTTCTCATACGGGATCACCCGCCGCGACAGCTTCATCAACGCATCTAAAATATGATGCAGATCGAGCGAGGCTCCGATCGTCTCCGACAGTTTTTGCACATCTTTCAGTTTGACGATGGATTTGGACAACTCCGCGTTTCGCTGCCGCCCCGATTCCACCTCCTCCTCCAAGTGTGCAATGCGCTGCTGCAGCTTCTCGATTTGGGCCGAAGGCTGTTTTCTTTTTTCCATAGATTCCATCATTGCCCCTAAGGTGCGTAACGAAGCGATTTCTCGGCGTCTGCCTTTAGCTGCCTTGTCCCCATTCAAACCAAAATATCAATATGGTGTTCTTGCTCCGTCACGATGTCCGCCTGCTCCTGATCTGTTTCTTCGGACGGGTGCTCTTGTTTTTTCTTTCGCCCTTGCTCCTCTTTTTCCCGTTCCCGGTGAAGAATCACCTCATCCATCTTCGCGGGCGGCGGTGGCTTGATGTGCTGCTGATCCGCCTCGCGCAAAAACGTTCTGGCAAACTGCTCCTGCTGCATATCCGGGCGCACCTTCGCCAATTGAACAACCCGCTCGGTCACGTCCGTACTGGTCAACAGATGATGAAGTTCCACCGGATTGGACATCATGACCCCTTCTCGGAATGCCGGATGCAAAAATCTAAATGCTCGTTATGGATTTGGGCTCCCCCATGCCTATTGCGCAAGCTTGATTCTCAGCTTACCTTTCAGCCTCAGGATAGCCTTGGTGTGCACCTGACATGCCCTGGACTCCGTGACCCCAAGGACCTCCCCGATCTCCTTGAGGGTCAATTCCTCGTAATAGTATAGCCCTATGACCAACCGCTCTTGCTCCGGAAGTTCCCCGATGGAATCCGATAAGAAATCCTCGAGCTCCTCCCGTTCCAGAGCGGTGAGAGGGTTATCTACATTCGCTTCGATGGTATCCACCAAAAGCACCTCCGAATGCTCGTCATTGATGAAGGCCGATTCATCCAATGAAGAAATCATCGTCGACCTTACTTCATTGAGGGTCTTCCAGAATTCCTCCAGCGAAAGCCCCATGCTCTCGGCCAATTCCTCCTCCGTGGCGGAGCGCCCCAACTCATTCTCCAACCGGCCAGCGACCCGATCCAAAAATCGGGATTTGGCCCGGGTGGACCGCGGCGCCCAATCCAGCGCTCTCAATTCATCCAAGATGGATCCCCGAATCCGGGGCGTGGCGAACGTCTCGAATTTGACCCCCCGCGAAGGGTCGAAATGATTCATCGCTTCGATAAGCCCGATTACGCCCGAATGAATCAGATCTTCCAGATGCACCGAACTCGGCAACCCCACAGCGAGCCGTCCGGCGATGAGTTGCACCAACGGAAGGTATTCGACGAGAAAGCGTTCCCGATCCCGGGGGCTTTTCTGTTTTCCGTATGCTTCCTGAACCAGCGCTTCTGAGGGCATGGGCGTTTCATCTCCGTGCACCCCCGCGCTTTGGTGCGCCGGGGCAAGGCATTGTTCATTGCTCTGTGCCTATCCGAAAACCCTTTTTTGTCATTTTGAGGAGCGAAACGACGAAGAATCTCTATTTAACAGTTTTTTAGAGTCTTTCCCGCTTATGTTAATCGAGGGTAGGAACACTCCCAGAAAGCCGAGCTAAAGCTGGCACTGGAAACCGCACGAACTCCCTGAAGGGACTGCTCCCCAGCCTCTTCAGAGGCTTTTTGTCTTTCCCAGTGCCGAGTTTACTCCGGCTTTTTGGGGCAAGAACCAGGGGAAAAAGACCGAAATTAACACAAGTGGGAAAAACCCCTTTTTCATTACCTAAACGAGATTCTTCGCTTCGCTCAGAACGACATTTGGGGGGATAGGCTCTTATTACGCCGCCATCCATCGCTCAAAAAAGGGAAGATGCAATCCCGGATGCGGCCATTCCTCCGGGTCTTTCATCCTTTGCGCCAAACGGGTCACGTCCTTTGCGGCCTGCGCGTCCGGGGATCCGACCACAAAGGGAAGCTGAGCATGCACGGCCTGCGCCACGCGCGCATCCTCCGATATCCATCCCGCATATCTCAACCGGAATCCGAGAAACCGCTCGGTGATCCCGGCAAATTTTTCGTATAGTTCTTGCGCTTGAGAAGCCGACTGCACCCTGTTGATCAGCAGTCCTAGTCCGACGCGCCGTGTTTGTCCCGACATAATCTTCGTCATCGCATAGGCATCCGCAATGGCCGTCGGCTCCGGCGTGGTCACCATCATCGCCTCATCCGCGGAACCTGCAAAATCCGTCACTTTGGACGAAAGCCCCGCTCCTGTATCTAACAATACGCGATCGAACGAGCGTTCCCATGCGACCAAACGTTCCCGCAACCGATCTTTTTCCTCCGCGGTCAGCTCGCCGGATCGCCCCGTGCCGGAGCCAGCCGGAAGAATAGACACCCCCTCCGGCCCCTGAACCTCCGCCTCCGAGACCGAGCAGGTTCCCCCGATCACGTCCTCCAGCGTATGCTTCGGAGCGATATTCAAGAGAATACTCAGGTTCGCCAGGCCCAGATCCGCATCCACCAACAGCACGCGCTCCCCGAGACGAGCCAGTTGAATGGCCAGATTCAACGCAATGCAACTCTTCCCAACGCCCCCCTTTCCGCTCGTAATTGCCAGCACGGGCGCAAGGGAAGAAGGAGGCGTGGGTTTTTCCGGTCCGGCAATCATAGCAAAATCTCCGTGGAACGTTAAACGAAAGTGCGACGGGGTGAAAGTGTGAAAGTGAGCAATTCGGTGGTGAAATTTCACCTTCTCACATGCTTCCGTTGAGAAAAAAATTTGAACCAATCGGAACTTTTGGATAATCCGAATTCCGTCCCGTTAGGGACAAAATATCTATAGCAAAACAAAGCAATCCAGAAACATTTCCAAGTCCCGTATGGACGGAATATCTATCCCAGATCCTTCAAAACGGTTTCTTCGTCTTTATGTGTTTTCCATATATATCTTGTCCCTAACGGGACTTGAGGAAGGTGTATTGGCTATTTCCAAATGCTACAAATATCCTGTCCCTGACGGGACATCTCCCCTGAGAACCCACGTTTCGTCGGACTGCCTCGGCTTGGTCGAGGCTCTTTTTGCCGGACTGCCTCGACTTGGTGACGCAGCGCGTCGAATAATACGTTCCCACGCAGAAGCGTGGGAACGAGAAACAAGTGTAACGGCAGAAAGTGTAAAATTCGGTGGTGGAATCCCACTTTCTCACTTTCCCACCTTCAGACTTTCTCCCCTTCTCACTTTCTCCGATTTGTGCTATTCCTCCAATAGCTTTTCCACCCACTTCTCTACATCGGCCACCTCAAAATGCTCCGGCGGAGCCGGCCCAGATGTCGTATAGGACAACGGCTGATCCGTTCGGACGGCGATGCTCAGAGCACGGCCCGGAGAAGAAATTTCGTCCATTTTGGAAAAAATGAGCCGGTCCGCGAGGGACGCAAACTGCGTGACGGTCCCAAGCGCCTCCCGGTAGTCCCGGCAGGCTTCGAGTACAAGATGCGTCTCGTGGGGCTGGATCGCGCTCATAAAAGCCTTCAGGTGCTCCATAGCGACTCGATTCCGGGGATTTACCCCGGGCGTATCCAGCAAAATGAGATCCGCCTCCCGATGACGAAGAAGCGCGGCCTTCGCCTCCCCGGGCTGGTATAAAACCGTCAGGGGAAGCTTCATGATCTCCCCGTACATCTCCAACTGCCTCGTCGCCGCGATCCGCTCCGTGTCCATTGTCATCAACGCCACGCGCATCCCCCGCACCACCGCATACTCGGCGGCGATCTTGCTTAAAGTCGTAGTCTTTCCCACCCCGGAAGGGCCCACAAACCCCACCACGTGGGCATCTCCCCGCCGCGGTGCGATCTCCCCGGCCACGAAAATGTGCTCCCGAAACCAGGCAGCGGCCTCCCGCTTCAGCGCCTCCGGATGCCGTGTGATGACTGGCGACCCGATTTCGGATTTCGGATTTCGGATTTCGGATTGAACCTTCCGCAAGCCGAAAGCACCGCGTTCCCCGCGTCTCCGCGGTGCAATTTCTTCTGCGGCTCTATCCATATCATCCATAAACTTATAAATTAAAGCGGTGGTGATTTGATCAACTTGATCCTTGGGGT
>MVCQ01000078.1 GCA_002059205.1 Candidatus Latescibacteria bacterium 4484_107 | reverse complement strand
TGGCCGAATTGGGGGCCGTAGCATGCCTCTTCTATGATCGTGCGCGCGACCCGGTCCAGTTCGGCGCAAGACAGTCCGGCTTTTGCGGCCGCGATGGCGGCTTCCTGGGCCCGAAGAACGATTTCATAGACCGTGCGCTGTTGGACGGTCGGCGCGCCGATCGCGAGCGTTCGGGTCATATCCGAGGCGTATCCCCGGAAGACGGCTCCGAAGTCCAAAATCACGAGATCGCCGGATTGAAACACCCGATCGCTGACAGTGGCGTGCGGCATGGAGGCGCGCGGGCCGGAGGCGACGATGGCCTCGAAGGAAGGGCCTTCGGCGGTGTGTTTTCGGATGGCGTGGTCAATCTCAGCGGCGATGTCGCGTTCGGTGATCCCCGGTTCGAGCAGGGGGATGATCTCGTCTAATACTCGGTCCCCGATGCGCACGGCCTCCCGGATGTGGGCGATTTCCAAAGCGTCTTTGACGATAGACAGACGCTCCACCAGGCCGTCCCGGGCGATCCATTCCGCGTGGGAGAGGTGCGTTTCGAGTTTCTTGTAAGCTTTGTAAGAAAGATGGGACGCTTCGAACCCGATGCGGTGTCCCGTAGCCTCCGGGGAAAGCTCGGCCATTTTTTCGACGAACCCGTTTTTGGCGATGAAGAGATCCGAGTTCGGAGCTTCGATCCTGGCCTGTTCCTCGTACCGAAAATCCGTGATCAGAAAGGTTTTTTCCGGTCCTATCAGCGCCAATCCGGAATCCCCGGAAAATCCGGTCAGATAGCGGATGTGAAGCGGATCGGAGACCAACAGGGCATCCAAGTCCTCTGTGTGCAGGATGCTTCTCAGTTTCCGGATGCGTTCGCTCATAAATTTTTCTCACTTTTTTAGATCGAGGAGGCGCGCAGTAAGTCGTTTAGACGATGGCGCACCTCTTCGCGTTCGGGTTCCCGTTTCAGAATCTGTTTCAATACGGTGATCGCCTCGCTCATCAGCCCTTGAGAGGCGTATATCTCCGCCAGCGTGAGGGTCATGGGATACGCTCCGGAGAATTCCGCTTTCCCCCGGAGGACGACAGCGTCCGGCCCGGCGGCTTGGACCTCCGCAGAAGGACTTTTCAGAAAAGGCGCTTCGTGAGCAATGGGTTGAATTCCCTGAACGCTTTCCGATGAATGCGCCACGCCTTCCGGGTCAAGTGGAACCCGGGTCCGAACCAGTTCCTCCAGTTGACGCACCTGATCTTCCAGTGTTTCGGAGAAAAAATCCAGGAGTTTTTTTCTTCGGGCGATGCTATCGTTATGGCTGGTTCGAGGCACGCTGACTGATCTCCCTGTTCAAAGGCGAATTCGTCCCCTTTCGGATGATGGAGAGTGAAACGTGATGCGAAAAAGGTAAAACGTGATGCCAAAAAATCCCGGAGAAGATTGAAATGGAGAGGGAGGAGGGCTTTCCCTTTACCTGCTTTTCCTTCACCTGTTTTTCTTTGCGTCCTTTGCAGCTTTGCGGTGAGCAGAAAATGCTACCCTTCGATGCCATAAGCCCGCAGGATCTTGCGAATAATAGCAGTGGTGGAACGTCCTTCGAGAAGCGGCAGGGCGATGACGCGGCCCCCGGCCCGTTCGACCACGTCCCTGCCGACGATTTGATCCAGGCGGTAATCTCCTCCTTTGACCAGAATATCCGGCATCAGTTGGGCGATCAAACGTCCCGGCGTGTCCTCAGAAAAGGGACAGACGTAGTCCACCGCTTCGAGCGCCAGCAGGATCGCGGCCCGGTCCTCCAAAGGGAAGATGGGATGCTCCGGGCCTTTGTGCTGACGTCGGATGGAGGCGTCGTCGTTCAATCCGACGATCAACACGTCACCGAGCCGGCGCGCTTTTTCGAGGTATTCGATGTGTCCCCGATGGAGGAGATCGAAACAGCCATTGGTGAATACCACCGTTTTTCCCGCCTGTTTAAGTTGATTGCGGATGTCCACGAGTTTTTCGATTTTTTTGAGGCCGGGAAAAGTATCCATCGGTTCTCGCAAAAAAAGGGTGATGATTCGGACCGGGCGGCGGTTCGAATTAGCGAACGGGTTCCCTATTTTAGGGTAAAACTATTTTATGCTAAAAGTGCATCGTTGTCAATAAAAATTTGGGGATGTACTTAAATTTTTTGTTTTTTTCCCGCGCACCCGCGTCGCAAGCCAGGCCGCCACGAGAATTTTCATGACATCGCCGGGGAGCGGGAGCAGGCATCCGAGTTTGAAGATGTTCCAGAACGAGAGCGGCGCTTCGCTCAGCAGACGGACGTTGAGATAAAAAATTGGTACCCCGAACAGATAGACCGCGCATAGTCCCACGGACATAGCCCCCAGCATGCGCGCATAACCGATCCGGGACTTTTGTCCCACGATGCGGCCAATGAGATAGGCAGCGATAATGAAACCGATCAGGTAGCCGAAAGTAGGATGCAACACGTACGCCGCCCCCCCACCTCCGGCAAAGAGCGGAATGCCTATGAGCCCGAGGATTACGTAAGCGGCCTGACTCAGCGCCCCGAGCCGCGCGCCGAGAAGCGCGCCGGACAAATAGACAAAGAGCGTTTGGAGCGTAAGAGGTACATAGGGCAGCGGGATTTTGATGAAGGCTCCGCACGCGGTCAAAGCCGTCATCACCCCCGCAAGCGCGATGTCCCTGTTCTTCAGGCGAACGAGAAACCGCTGTGATTTTTCTGGGGGAAATTTCATCGGAAGCCAAAGTAATGCATGAGGGAGAAATTGTCAACCAAAATCTGAAGGAGTCGCGAAAATTTTCCAATCGGCAAAAATCGGAGCTTGGATAGAAAATGCGCACTCCTTCAACATGGTATTTACCATGTTAAGATAATACAAATTTCCAGAAAGTTTTGTCAAGCTTTTTTTCTGAGGTGCTGGGAAAGGGACAAACATGGGTTGTGTTGAACATCTCCGGAAACCCGGGAGACGGAGCGTGGAACAACGAAGTCCATCTTCGGGGGCAAAATCAGGGAAGCGGGACGAGTCCGACCGGATAATCCAGGAAGCCCCCTTGCGAACATGGCGCTCTGTTGTTCCCCATCCGGCGCATGGGGCAAACGTTCCTGGGCGACGGAAAACCACATTGGGCTCCACTTAGCACTTGACAAAGCACGCGACTTATCGTATTATTCGATGTATCTTTTGAAGGGGTGTTCGGCGGCCTTTTTGCGGGACCGACATTCCTGGTGGGACCGACATTCCTGTCGGTCTGCCGCGAACCCAACTGAGCGCATCATCCCTGAAACGAAGGTGTAAAAAACAAAACCGGAAGACTCCCTTTCGGCCACAGCCGACAGGAAAAAAAGAGGAGGCACAGTATGCCCTATCAGATCGGATGGTTCTCCACGGGCCGCGGAGAAGGGTCCAGAGAACTGCTCACCACCGTTTACAACGCCACCCAGGACGGCACGATCCCCGGAGAGATCGCCTTTGTATTTTGCAGCCGGGAGCGGGGCGAAGCCGAGGGAAGCGACCAATTTATGGACCTCGTGGAGCAATACGGAATTCCGCTCGTGTCGTTCTCGTCGAGGCGGTTCAATCCGAAAAAACGCAGGCAGGGACTGAAGGCCTCCAAAAAGCTCGGTCGGGATTCGGAGACGCTGCAGGCGTGGCGGATCGAATACGACCGGGAGGTGATGAAGCGACTCGATCGGATGCGCGCGGACATCAACGTGCTGGCGGGCTATATGCTCGTTACCGGAGCGGAGCTCTGTCGCAGGCACACCATCATCAATCTGCATCCGGCCGAGCCGGGCGGGCCCAAAGGCATGTGGCGCGAGGTGATCCGGGAGCTTATCGAAACCCGGGCCCAGCGCACCGGCGTGATGATGCACCTCGTCACGGAAGTCTTAGACGAGGGGCCACCGATCACGTACTGCACCTTCCCGATCCAGGGCGGCGATTTCGATGCGTTGTGGGAGGGGATGACGCGCAAGCTCCGGAGAAAATCGTTGGCTCAAATCATGGAGGAGGAAGGGGACGCGGAGCCGCTTTTCGCCGAGATCCGACGGCAGGGCGTGATTCGGGAGTTGCCCCTGATTGTTCGCACGGTCAAGGCATTTGCGGAAGGGAGAATAGCCATAGAAGACAGGAAGGTCGTCTCGGACGGGAAGGTGCTCGGGGGGGCGTACGATCTCACGGAGGAAATTGACCGCATAGTCGGACGAAGCTGAGCAGAAGGAGACGGGGGCGGAGGGACGCAGAAGAGGGCTCGGAACTCTATGCGATTTCTCCTCCGCTGTTTGTCCACGTTCTTTCATGGCAGACCGGGGGTTGCCTTTCTCATTTTTGAAGCTTGGTGACCTTGGAGAAAACGCTTGACTTAGTCCGACGGGTTGCCTATATTTAGGCGTTCTATATATTAATAATAGCCTTATACAACATAATACCAAATGACCATTTCGATCATCATCCCCGTCCGGAAAATCAACGCATACATCCGGGAATCCATCCCCCATATTATGGATCTGGATTACCCGGACTACGAAGTGCTTATTTTCCCGGACGAAGCATCGGAGGTGCAATTCCCCCGTTCTCGCATCATTCCCACGGGACCGGTGGGGCCGGCCCAAAAGCGGGATCTGGCTCTGGAGGTCGCGAAGGGAACGCTCCTCGCCTTTCTCGACGACGATGCGTATCCCGACAAAAATTGGCTCAGAGCGGCCGTGCGGCACTTCGGGGACGAGGAAGTCGCGGCTGTCGGGGGGCCCGCGGTAACCCCGAAGAATGATTCGCTGCTTCAAAAAGCGAGCGGCGGCGTGTTCGCGTCTTTTCTCGGAGGCGGCTCTTATAGATACCGATACGTTCCGATGGCAAAAAGGGAAGTCGAGGATTTTCCGAGCTGCAATTTCATCGTCCGGAAAACCGTGTTTGAAAAACTGGGCGGGTTTGATACCACGTTCTGGCCCGGTGAGGATACCAAGCTCTGTTTGCAGATTACCCATGAACTCAAAAAGAAGATCATCTACGATCCGGAGGTGCTGGTGTACCATCATCGGAGACCCCTTTTTATCCCCCACTCGAAGCAGGTGTGGAGTTATGCGCTTCATCGGGGGTATTTTGTAAAAAAATTCTCCGAGACTTCGTTAAAGCTCTCCTACTTTCTTCCTTCCCTGCTTTTCCTGGGCCTTGTAATCGGCGTTCCGCTCTCCTTCGCAAGTCCCCTCCTTCGAGGCGCTTTTCTCTCCGGCCTGTCGCTCTATCTTGTGCTGACGCTTGCATCGAGTATCCATTCGGACGTGAGGTTGATTCCTCTAATCTTTTTGGGGATACTATCTACGCACCTGACCTACGGAGTGGGATTTCTCAAGGGGCTGGCGATGCGGAGGCTGACGAGGTGACGCAGGCTTTTTTTCACCACGGAGGCACGGAGACACGGAGGGGAGATGATTTTGGAAAAAGAGCTTACAAAACAGATTATCGGTGCGGCGATTGAGGTTCACAGAGTTTTGGGGCCGGGCCTTCTGGAATCGGCCTATGAGGAGCGTCTCTGTCACGAGCTTTGTTTGCGCGGTCTCAAATTTGAGCGTCAGAGGCATCTTCCCATTAAGTATAAAGGAGTTAAATTGGACTGTGGATATCGACCCGACGTCGTTGTTGCGGGTAAAATTGGTCTCGAGCTAAAAACCGTGGAGGCCATCACACCCATCCATAAGGCTCAATTATTGACCTATTTGCGTTTATCTGAAATCAAAGTGGGGTTCATTATGAACTTCAATGTCCCTGTCCTAAAAGATGGAATCCAAAGACTGGTCTCTTGATTTTCTTTCTCCGTGTCTCCGTGGTGAGCAAAAAAGGACATTCTATTGAAAATCCGAATCTCCTACCCCCCCATAGAAAGCGACAAGGGCGTGCCGTTGTTGGGCCAGAACCGGCAGTTTCAGTGGTTCTCCGAGCCCACCTACATCTATCCGATGGTGCCTGCGTACGCGGCTACGGTGTTGAAACAGGCCGGATACGAGGTGATTTGGGACGATGCGATCGCGGAGGGCAAGCGCTATAAAGACTGGTTCGGAGAGATCGGGAAGCAGCGCCCCGACCTGTTGGTTATCGAGACAAAAACGCCTGTGGTCAAGAAACATTGGCGGATTATAGACGACCTGAAGACCGCGTGTCCCGAGACGAAAGTCGTTCTGATGGGGGATCACGTGACCGCGCTCCCGGAGGAGTCTTTCCAGCAGTGCAAGGTGGACTTCGTGCTGACCGGCGGGGACTACGATTTTCTTCTGCTAAACTTAGCTCGTTCCCTCGAAGGGAAAGAGGACTTAGAGCCGGGGATCTGGTATAGAGCGGACAACGCGATCCAAAACTCCGGGCCTTTTGTGCTGAACCACGACTTGAATACGCTGCCTTTCATAGACCGGGAACTGACGAGGTGGGATCTATACAACCGCTTGAACGGCAACTATAAAACTTTTCCCGGAACCTATACGATGGTGGGCCGGGACTGCTGGTGGCACCGATGCACGTTCTGTTCCTGGACGACCTTATTTCCGACTTACCGCACGGGGGC
>MVCQ01000077.1 GCA_002059205.1 Candidatus Latescibacteria bacterium 4484_107 | reverse complement strand
CTCTAATGCTGTGAAAGTTCTTTTCATATTCACCGGCCTTATTAAGTAATGGCACCGTATCTTTTCATAACAGCGAGAAGCGAACCTCTTTTTCGGGTCCACGGCTCTCCGGGAATCTCCTCCAGCAACCCCGGTCTCCTGACAATCGGCTTCATCCACGTGTGAGCTTGCCCGTGTCCCGGGTCCCTCCTGCTTCTCTGTCCAACTCCAACAGCCTCACATCTTCAAGGTCCACTGCCCGACCGGCCGCACGTTTCGAGGCGATTAGTCCTTTCCGCGAAACCACATAAAGCGTCACCCCTCGATAGTTCAAGTCCTCTCGCTCCTCCCAGGCTTCCTCAAAGCGCACCCCCGGCGTCGTGGTCTGTACATCTATTCGTACCCGGTCTTTGAAGATGGTGATTTCGTGGCTCAACAGTTCTTCTGCCGATGTAAGCGCGGCCGTCCCCAGGCCCGCTTCCAGAAGCGCATCCAGCAGCCTCTTTGCATTCTCGGAGGTCGCTTCTATCAGTATATCGAGGTCAAACGTAGCGCGAGGCACACCGTGCAATACCGCGGCTATACCGCCGATCACGAGATACTTGACGTTATGCCTCTGAAAGGACGCAAACACGTCCCGCAATTGGTTGAGCATTTTTTTGCTCCACGATCTCCGGGTGAACCGTTAGGATCAGATCAG
This sequence comes from Candidatus Latescibacteria bacterium 4484_107, assembly GCA_002059205.1. GTDB lineage: Bacteria > Latescibacterota > 4484-107 > 4484-107 > 4484-107 > 4484-107. Next base: position 5,857 of record MVCQ01000077.1, on the reverse strand, counting down.
TAAACTGACACAATAACTCCATCCGTCTTGCAATGGGCAGGGACTGAAACCACCGCGCCTTCGCCTCAATCGTCTCTTCCCGCCGGTCGTGAGAAATGGCCCTATCCATCATCGTCTCCACAGCTGCACCGTTGTTTTTCTGATGCACTTCCCGTTTGCCGATTGGATCACATCAGTCGCTCTTACTTTGTCCTCCACTCGAACCGTCACAGCACACGAACCCCCGCGCTCAGGAATCCAGCACCACGGTTCCGCCCTCCTGCCAATAGGCCAGATCGAACCGAAGCGTATCGCTCCGGCATCCGGTATCCACCTTCACCGTTACGATCTTCTCCTGGTCCGGATCCTCGTTATTCCTCGTCACTTCCACCTTAGTCTCTCCGCTCTCCGAAGCCGGTCTCGGAACCAGCACGGTGACGAGCTGTCCCTCTAAGATTTTCCGAAACGGCTCGTAGCTGATATACCGACGCTCGCCGCTTGCTCTCCCGGATATTCCATCATAGGTGGACAGTTTCTTCACATCGGCGATGTGCCAGCCCACGGGCCCGGAGGCATCCGCAAATCGGATATCCAGCACCGCATCGCCCTTCTTCAGGCGCGCGAAGCCGTCTCCGATCTTCACCTCGTCCGACAGGTGGTGCAGGCGTCCCTCGAATGTCCGCGCCGGATTCGATTTCAGATCGTCCAGGATCACCACGTACGGGTTGTTTCCCTTCACCAGCGCGACATATCGGATGAACTTGCCGAGAAGATCGCCATACGCCCGGCTCGCATCGCCCACCACGTAGTCGTAGGTCTCGGAGGTATAGAACCGCTGAATGTACCCCAGCTTTTTCCACGAATAGCGGTCGCCGTATTCCGGCATGCCATAGGTCTGCCCATGTCCGTCCACCAGCAGCGTATTGTGCGCCACGGACTGGTTTCCCTCGAAGCGCCATCGGCCGCCCCGGTAATCGAAGAAACCGTGATAATGCGCGTAGGTCCACCCCCCATAATCCGAGATGAGCCGTTCTCCCAAGGCGTTCAGGACAATGGAATTGATATCCAAGTGACAGTGCCCGCCCGTGCTCCATCCGCTCTTGAGTCCCACAAAGGTATCCTTCTCCTCCCATCCGCTGCGCATCACGGCCACGCCCACGTCCCGGAAATGCTTGGATCCCGCTTTGTCCGACGGGCGCTCCGCTTTTAGTTCCGGGTCCATCCAGAGGAATCCGTACACATCCTTCAGGGGATAGTTCTCCGCGTGCCACTGATGGGAAGAATTTTGATACTGGGCGGCCAACTTGGCCATCAAGGTGGGATTGGCCGGGTCGTATCCGCTGTCCCCGAAATTGAAAGACCCGCCATCCCCTGTGGTGCAGTATAACCCAAAATCTCCCGCAACCTTCAGATACGGATGATCAAACAGATCCACCGCGCCGTCCGAGACCCGCCGCAAGATCTCCCCAAACCGAACCGCCTCCCCGATCCCGTATCCCCAGTATCCCACGCCTTCATAATAGCCGCCGTCTTGCCCGAGGAGGTCGAGCAGGGACAACACGCCCTTCAGCGCCCATTCTACGCACTCCCGGACGTCCGGATAGTGCTCCCTCATGCACAGTGCGGCGATTCCCATTTCCCCGCAGATTACGCTCCGCCAATTATTCTGCGAACCCGTCCACCACTCGGATTGGTCCCGTACGATTTCAAGAAACAAGTTCAGCGCCCGCTCGATCACGCCCTCCCGAATACGGGCGCGCTCCTCTGCGCTCAACACGTCATAAAGTTCGTCGTACACCTCCGCCAACACCCGTGCGGTCCGAGCGACGATCAAATCCACGCGGAGCGGCTTGTGATCCAGCGCCACCCAATCGGGTTCCGACAGGATCGCCCAGACGGCCTCTTTGGCGGCATCCGCATAGCGCTCCTCCCCGGTAATCGCATACACGAAGGCCAACTCCTCCGCTCCCATCGTCCGCCCTTTGATCTCCGGGTCCTTCAGCCGCTCTTCGATCTTGTCCACGAGGGGCTGAAAAACCGCCGAATACGCCGCCGCCTTCGCGCGCAGGCCCGGTACATCCTCCTTTGAAAAATACAATCCGGGATGCGTCGCTTTTTTCGGAATCGTCCACCCGCGAAGCGACGTCAACAGAGTTTCCGTGGTAGTCATGTGCGGTCTCACCTTCTATGCATAGGGAAATGGCGAACAGCCTTTCCGCCATCCGCCACTTCCCGTCTTCAGACTGGATTATGTCAGCCGCTTTTACCCGACCATCCGCTTGATCAAATCCACGCAGCGGTTCGAGTAGCCCCACTCGTTGTCGTACCACGAGAGGGTTTTCACTAAGTTGCCGCCGATCACGTTGGTGGAAAGCGCATCAATGATGGAAGACGCGGGATTGCCGATCACGTCGGAAGAGACGATCGGCTCGTCGCAGTATTCCAGGATACCCTTGAGCTTGCCGTCCGCCGCCGCCTTAAAGGCCGCATTCACCGCGTCCTTCGTGGTGGCTTTCTCCACTTCCACCACGAGATCCGTGATGGACGCGTCGTGCGTCGGCACGCGGATGGCCATCCCGTCCAATTTTCCGTCCAGCTCCGGCAGCACCTGGCCGATGGCTTTGGCCGCGCCCGTCGTCGTCGGGATGATGTTGACTGCGGCGGAGCGGGCCCGGCGCAGATCGGAGTGGATCATATCCAGAATGCTCTGATCGTTGGTGTAGGAATGGATGGTCGTCATAAAGCCCTTGCGGATGCCGAACTGCTCATGGAGCACCTTGGCCATCGGAGCCAGGCTGTTGGTCGTGCACGAGGCATTGGAGACCAGCTTATGCTCCGGCTTCAGTTCGTCGTCGTTCACGCCCAGCAGGATCACGGCGTCAATCTTATCTTTAGGCGGGACCGAAAGCAACACCTTGGGCGCGCCGGCCTGAAGGTGAAGCTCCAGTTTTTCCCGCGTCCGAAAGATGCCGGTGGACTCCAGTACGACGTCCACCCCTAATTCCTTCCACGGGAGGTCGGCGGGATTCCGCTGGGCGCTGACCGGAATTTTGGTTCCGTTGAGCACGAGGTTGTTCCCGTCGGCGGAGATATCGCCGTCGAACTTCCCGTGGGCGGTGTCGTATTTGACGAGATGCGCCAGCGACTTGGCGTCGGACAAATCGTTGATGCCCACGATGTCAATGCCTCCGTCTGCCACAGCCGCGCGGAAAACCAATCGTCCGATGCGGCCGAATCCGTTGATGCCGAGTTTGATCGCCATGTCCGTTCTCCTTTCATTCGTAATTGGTGATTGGTGATTTGGAGACCACTCACTACTCACCCGTTTTTTTGTTCCCCAGTCCGATTAGATGTTCTCCGGGGCAACATGAGTTATAGATACCGCTTCTTCATATCCTCCAGTGTCAGCGGCTCGAAATCCCCGGCGTGTCCGGAGGTTCCCAGATCGCGCATCTTGCCTGCCACAAGTTGGGCTAAGGCTTCGCGGGCAGGGCCCAAATACTTGCGGGGATCGAACTCTTCGGGTTTTTCGACAAAGACCTTTCGGATGGCTCCCGTGATCGCGATCCGTCCGTCGGTGTCAATGTTCACCTTGCGCACGCCGAAGGGAATCACCGACTGGATCGCCTCCATCGGCACGCCCATCGCCTTCTTCATTTTACCGCCGTATTGGTTCACGATAGCGACCAATTCCTGCGGCACGCTGGAGGAGCCGTGCATCACCAGCGCGGTATCCGGCATCCGCTCGTGGATATCTTTCACGATATCCAGCGCCAACTTGGGAGCCACCTGGAACTTGTATGCACCGTGCGAGGTGCCGATCGCCACGGCCAGCGCATCCACGTGGGTTGCCGCGATGAACTCTACCGCCTGATCCGGATCGGTCAGACGCACCACGCCGGAACCCACGCCGTCCTCGATGCCGCCCAGCGTGCCCAACTCGCCCTCGACGGTCACGCCCAACGGATGCGCGTATTCCACCACTTGTTTGGTGACGGCCACGTTTTCCTCGTACGTCGTGGGCGTCTTCCCGTCCTCTTGCAGAGAACCGTCAATCATCACCGAGGTGAAGCCCAAGCTGATGGCGGTCTTGCAGGCTTCCAGCGCATTCCCGTGATCTAAGTGCATCGCCAGGGGAATGTCCGGATTTTCCTCCGCGGCGGCCAGCATCAAATGCTTCAGATAGACCAGATTGGAGTACTTCAGCGCGCCCCGGCTGGCCTGAATAATCACCGGGGACTGGGTCTCCCGCGCGGCCATCATAATGGCCTGAATCTGCTCCATATTGTTGACGTTATATGCGCCTACCGCGTAATTTCCCTTCGCGGCTTCGTCCAACAACTGCCTCATCGGTACTAAAGACATATCCGTCTCCTTAATTATTTCACCGCGGAGCACGCAGAGTGCGCTGAGAATACTGCAGGTAAAAAGGCGAAGGCAAAAAAAAATCACTGCTTGAGTTTTGTTTCTCTCTGCCTTTGCCTTTAGCAGCCTTTCGTCTCCGCGATCTCGGCGGTCTCCGCGGTGAAGTGGTTAAAAGGCTGAATCCGAAGATAATCCGGATGCAACCCGCTATCCAAAGAACAATTTCGCCACATCGTAGCGGTCACTGGATACCGTGTTCGCTTCTCCCAGCGCTTCCTCGAGATGCACGGGCACGATCTCGCCGGCGTGCATGGCCGCCATCATGCCGAATTGCCGGGCCATCACCATCTCCATGGCTTTAACGCCGAGGCGCGTGCTGAACACCCGGTCGAACGCACTCGGATTGCCGGCGCGCTGCAGATGCCCCAGTACGAGATGACGCGTATCCTTTCCCGTCCGCTCCTCGATCATCTCGGAGAGCACCTGCGCAATCCCGACCTTTTGCTTGCTTTTCTGGACGTGTCCGAAGTCGTCGAGGACTTCGTACTCCTTCATCCTCTCCGCAAGTTGATCGTTCTTGGCGCCCTCTGCTACGGCGACGATGGCGTAATTTTTGCCTTCCTCATAGCGTTTGTTCACCGCCTCGCATACTTCGTCTATGTCGAAAGGAATCTCGGGGATAAGGATCACGTGGGCCCCTCCGGCCATCCCTCCGTGCAGGGTAATCCATCCTGCGTCGCGGCCCATAATTTCCACCACCATCACCCGCTCGTGAGATTTCGTGGTGGTGTGCAACCGGTCCAACGCCTCCATCACCCGGTTGATCGCCGTATCGAATCCGAAGGTGTAATCCGTAGCGCTGATGTCGTTGTCAATGGTCTTAGGCACTCCGACAACGTTTCCGCCTGCATCATAGAGCTGCTTGGCCACGCCCAGCGTATCGTCTCCGCCCACCGCGATCAGGGCGTGGATGTCCATTTCGGCCAGGTTTTGCTTGACGATCTCGAAGCCGTTTTCCACTTTGCCTACGTTGGTGCGCGAGGAACCGAGGATTGTGCCGCCGAGACGATGAATATCTTCTACGTCCGCCAACGTGAGCACACGATAATCCTTCTCCAACAGTCCCTTCCAGCCCAATTTGAAGCCGACCATCTCGTACCCTTCCCGGATCGCTTTGACGGTAACGGCGCGGATGACGGCGTTGAGGCCCGGAGCGTCTCCTCCGCCGGTCAGGATGCCGATTTTCTCCATGCTTTCCTACTCCTTTCTTTCAATGGATTGAGGCAGTTATACCTCAATGGTTAGATAGATAATAAAGCAAAAAGATTATTTTAAAAATAACATTTTGCGTTTCATAAGTCAAGCACAATCGAAGTGCTTCCCCCGAAATTTCCCATAGAAGATACCCTCATAGAGGCAATGCGCTTCCCCCGAAACCAAGGGCCATCAAAAAATGCTTGACTTTGAGGCCTAAATATCGTATTTTCTGTTAAATTGGGATATTTCTATAAGT
>MVCQ01000076.1 GCA_002059205.1 Candidatus Latescibacteria bacterium 4484_107 | reverse complement strand
ACTACGTGTATGTAAAAGACACGAACACCTAAGAGAAGATAGTTTTACAAACTACCGTCACGAAAGCTCCATATGTGCTTACGGTTTAAAAAAACATCGATGTTTTAAGCCGGCCTGGTTAGCGGCGACGTTTGCCGTATATGTTGCAATTATTGCAGTTGTTTATGTGAACTCTCGGACGACGACGCGGCCGGCAACGTCCCCTGTAATACTGTGGTGGTTGAGCATCCTCCTCCATAGTATGGAACGACCGGGATTACCGGAACTGCGGGGACATACCCCGAACATGCGCCGCCGTAATAGCCGCCCCCATAACCATATCCGCTACTCATACCAAACCCGAGCCAAAAGCTATCTGAATATCCTGAACGTGGGAGTAATAATACGCTGACGAGGAGAAGTGCTAAGATTAAATATTTCCTCATAGTCCTCACCCCTTTTATCTTCTATTGATAATTTATAGCATCTATTTATTAAGACGTCAAGAAAAGGGAAATATTCAAAAATGTTCTGTTATTCTTGCCAAATGTGGGGCTACTTCGTACAAGCCTACAGGTTATGTTGAACGGGCATGGGGCTGTATGATAGGTAAGTGGCTGGCGGTAACACTTAGAATTCCAGGTGGCACGTGAAAAATCTGTTTGATTTATGGGAAGAGATTTTCACGCGGGGATGGCGGCCCTGGTTGGTGCTGTTCCTCCTTGGATGTCTTTTCTATTTACCAGGTATCACGCGCTTGCCCCCAACCGATCGGGACGAGGCTCGGTTCGCTCAGGCAAGCCGTCAGATGCTTGAATCCGGGAATTTTGTCGATATCCGTTTCCAAAATAGGCCAAGATACAAGAAACCCATTGGAATCTATTGGCTCCAGGCGGCGTCGGTGAAGGTTTTTGGTGACCCTGAAGACCCTAAAATCTGGCCGTACCGGATTCCGTCTTTCTTGGGAGCACTATTGAGTGTTCTTATCACGTTCTACCTTGGGAGGAGGTTTTTTGGCCCAAGAGCTGGATTCCTGTCCGCATTGCTGTTGGGAAGCAGTGTTCTCTTGCACGTGGAGGCTACTCTCGCCACAACAGACGGCTTTTTGCTCTTAACGATTACGGCCATGATGACTATGCTCGGCATTATTTACGTTGAAGGCAGGTCTTTAAACGCCGCGAGTTGGGGATTTTGGCTGTTTTGTGGGATGGGAGTGCTGCTTAAGGGGCCGGTCCCACTTCTTGTGGCTTTTCTCACGGTAGCGGTCTTGTGTTTATCCGACAGGAGCCTAAACCTTGTCCGTCGTTTGCACCCCCTCCGAGGGGTGATTCTGTTTTTTATTGTGGTGTTCCCATGGTTTTGGGCCATTCATAAAACCACCGGAGGCATGTTTATTCGGAAGGCTATCACGGGGGACCTACTCCCCAAACTCCTGGGAGGGCACGAGTCCCACGGAGCCCCTCCCGGGCTTTATCTCGCTTTGATCTCCGTTCTCTTTTGGCCCGGTATTTTAATCCTCATCGGCGCGTTGAAAAAAGGATGGCGGTCAAAAGGCAACCGTGCAGTTCGCTTCCTTTTGGCCTGGGCAATTCCTACCTGGCTGGCTTTCGAGCTGATCCCCACGAAGTTGCCCCATTATATCCTTCCTGTTTTTCCCGCCATTTCTATCCTGGCCGGTTTTTACCTGGAGGGCATGACTCCGGCTCACGGGGAGAAGACGGGTTTTATCAGCACCCTATCAAGGTGGATCTTCATTGCCGTGACAGCAGGTATCTGCCTCGGAGGGTTGACGCTGGGAGTCTATTTTAATCATCGACCTTCCATTGCCGCGGTCGTGATGCTGATAGCCGGCGGGGGACTTGTCTGGTTGGTGATTTCCTCACGCAAACGGTCGTGGTCACATACGGTCATAGCAATCTGCCTGATAAGCGGGAGCTTGATTGTGATGCCCGTCTTCACGTTTGTGCTTCCTTCCGTCAAAGGCATTTGGTTGAGCCGAGAGGTTTTCAAAACCCTTGAAAGTTCCGCGGGGGATTCCAGGCCGATTCTTGCATCCGTTGGTTACCATGAGCCAAGCCTGGTGTTTCTTTTGGGGACACAAACCCGTATCGATTCCTTGGGGGAGGCTATCAAGGATATGGAGGGCAGAAAGATAACCCATGTTCTCGTCTCCGAAGATGAGCGAGAGATTCTTACACGGGAGGCTGAAAAACGCGGGATTAAGTTGCGTTTCATCAAACGAATCAGAGGGTTTAACTACTCTAAGGGTAGGTGGATGAACCTAAGTTTGTATTGGATAAGAGGTTAGAGGTTAGAGGTTAGAGGATAAAAAAGAGTAAAGCTTGAAGCCTCAAGCTGAAAGGGATAGTTCGCAAAGCATGAGGGAATTTCAGGCTTTTTTTACTTTTAATTTCCCGGGGTGAGCTTCTGTATCTTGGCGGTGGGCTTTGAGATCTGCCGCAACGGCATCAACCTTTTTATCGAGGGCGTCTATTTTCCGGCTGTTCTGCTCTACCTTCTTATCGAGGGCGTCTATTTTCCGGCTGTTCTGTTCCACCTTCTTATCAAGAACATCTATCTTCTGGCTATTTTCCTTTACTTTTTGGTGCAAGGCATCAATTTTAACCGTGTTGATCTCTATTTTTTCGTTTAATTGATCGAATCGAAGATCTATTTTTTTATCCAGTGCCGCATGACCCTCTAAAACAAGATCAAACTTATCCCGTATGTCTTCAAGCAGAATTTCAAGATGATCTTTTTGCACGATCTATACCCCTCTAATCTAAAAAATATGCCAAGACCTATTCATCCATTTACTACTTCTTCACTAAAGTTGTCAAGGTAAAGCGGAACCACTTTCTTTGTCCTTGGCAGGCAGGTGCGGAGAAAATATTTGACAGGACGCCGGCAGTATGCTAAACGGACGTTTAATCAAGGGGTTATATAAAGGAGGTTAAAGATTCGTACGTCCGAATTTACCTATAAAAACATTCTGTCGAAAAGCGCCGAGATCTTTGCCCTCAAGGGTTATGAAAAGGCCTCCATGAGGGAAATCGCGGGAGCAGTGGGTGTCAGCCTTGCCGCGCCTTATTATTATTTCAAGAATAAGGAGACTATCCTCTTCGAAATCCAGAAGAAGGGTTTTGAATTTCTCGTCCAGAATCTGAAAACGGTCGTGGCGAGCGATAAATCCCCCAAGGAGAAGATCCGGATCTTCGTGGAGAATCACGTTCGCTATTTTCTGAACAACCGGAACGAGATGAAGGTAATCATCCATGAGTATGACGTGTTGAGCAAGGAATACCAAAGCCAGATCTCCCGCATCAAAACCGAATATACCCATCTGGCGGAAGGTATCCTGAAAGACTATTTCAAAGAAAAAGGCATCAAGGATTGTAACAGCCTCTACGCCATCATGACCCTTTTCGGCATGATGAATTGGCTATACACATGGTTTCACCCTGGCAGAAAAGGAAATCATAAAATGGAAGAGTTGATCGATGTGATTTTGAATATCTTTTTCGATGGAATTCACCACTGGAAAAAGGGCTGAATATTCCCTTCGTAAGCATAATCCACTTTTTCGGCAGGTGCGACTAAAAAACCTTGCAAGAAGATATTTTTTGTGCTAATGGACAAATTCGTTTAAACAAGGAGGAAACACGATGTACAATTGGGATTTAGCTTTCAAGATTTTTATTTTTGGATTCGTGGGTGTCTTTGTATGCCTGACCGTCCTGATGTTTTCCATACAGATCTGCGGCGCTATTTTAAAGGGGTCCAAAAACAAAAAGTCCTAACGGATTCCATCCCTGAAGAGTCTTTTCAAAGGAGAATGTCATGGATGTATTTTCACTAAATTCTCTGCTTTTAAAAACCGGGATTTTTCACCTAACGGTGGGCCATTTGGTTATGTGGGCCATCGGTTTTTTGTTTGTCTATCTCGGTATCAAAAAGAATTTTGAGCCCCTTTTGCTGGTCCCTATCGGTTTCGGCATCTTCATTGTAAACCTTCCCTTGACTCCCCTCGCGGACAAAGGCGACCTTATATGGATTTTCTACCACTACGGTCTTGAATGGGAGGTTATTCCGCCCCTTATCTTTATGGGCGTGGGCGCGTTGACCGATTTTGGCCCGCTGATCGCCAATCCCAAGACGTTGCTATTGGGAGCGGCCGCCCAGTTCGGGGTTTACGTGACCTTTTTCGGGGCGATCGCCCTGGGATTTACCGTGAAGGAGGCGGCCTCCATCGGGATCATCGGCGGCGCGGATGGCCCCACCTGTATCTACCTGACGGCCAAGCTGGCCCCGCGTTTGCTGGGAGCAAACGCTATTGCCGCCTACTCCTACATGGCGATGGTGCCCCTCATTCAACCGCCGATCATGAGGCTCTTGACCTCCAAGAAAGAACGGCAGATTGTGATGAAACAGCTCCGGCCCGTTTCCAAGCTGGAAAAGATCCTGTTCCCCATGATCGCCACGCTGGTCATTTGTTTACTGGTTCCCGATTCCGCACCCCTGATGGCCATGCTGATGCTGGGAAATCTCTTCCGGGAGTGCGGGGTGGTGCAACGGCTATCCCACGCGGCTCAGAACGAACTGCTCAACATCGTCACGATTTTCTTGGGGATTGCCGTGGGAACGACCATGAAGGCGGAGACCTTTCTGAACCCACAACCCATTTTCATCTTTATTTTAGGGCTCATCGCCTTTTCGTTCAGCACAATGGGTGGACTGCTTCTCGCCAAGTTCTTCAACCTGTTTCTCAAGGATAAGATTAATCCCCTGATCGGTTCGGCCGGGGTCTCAGCCGTGCCTATGGCGGCCAGGGTCACGCAGCGCGTGGGTCAACAGGAAAACCCGAGGAACTTCCTTCTGATGCACGCCATGGGTCCGAATGTGGCCGGAGTTATCGGGACAGCAACGGCAGCGGGGATGTTTTTAGCGTTTCTTAAATAAAGCTTGACATTAGGAATGTTTACGAATAAAAGGGTGGTGGTAGGCCACTCTTTTATTTTATTCAAGGAGGGAAAGATGAAAGCGAAAAATCCGGTTAAGATAACCGACACGACCCTGCGCGATGGACACCAGTCCATCTTCGCCACGCGCATGCGCACGGAAGACATGATCCCTATCGCGGAAAAGATCGACCAGATGGGCTATCACTCCGTGGAGATGTGGGGAGGTGCCACTTTCGACGTGATGCACCGTTTCCTGGGAGAAGATCCCTGGGAGCGAATTCGAACTCTGAAGAAATACATGCCGAATACCCCCTTCCAGATGCTTTTACGGGGACAAAACCTGGTGGGCTATAGAAACTACCCGGATGACGTGGTAGAGGCCTTTGTCCAGGCAGCCTGCGACGCGGGAATCGATATCTTTCGAGTCTTCGATTCCGTGAACGACGAGCGCAATTTCGAGACCAGTTTCAAGGTAATCAAGAAGAATGGGAAGCATATTCAGGGGACAGTCTGCTATTCCCTGACCGAGCGGCGGCTTGGCGGTCCCATTTACAACATCGACTACTTCGTGAACAAGGCCCTGAAAATCCAGGAGATGGGAGCCGACTCCATCTGTGTGAAGGACCAGGCGGGACTGATCTCTCCCTACGATGCCTATGAACTTATCAAGGCCTTGAAGGAAAAGCTGGATGTTCCCGTGCAGCTCCACACCCATTTCACAAGCGGGATGGGGGCCCTCTCCCTCCTGAAGGCAGTGGAGGCGGGAGTGGATGTCATCGACCTGGCCACAGCCCCGTTCGGCATGCGGACGTCCGAACCCGCCGTGGAACCTTTTATCGTGGCCCTGCAAGACACGGGGCGGGATCCGGGGCTCGACCTCAACAAGGTGTTCGAGATCGGGGAGTACCTCGAGACGATTATCCCGAAATACAAACGCTACGCAGACCAGACCCGTTTTTCGGTCATCGATACCACGGTGCTCGTGCACCAGATCCCGGGCGGTATGACCACGAACCTCGTCAGCCAGCTCAAGCAGGCCAAGGCGCTCCACCGCCTTCCCGAGGTGCACAAGGAGGTGGCCCAGGTGCGGAAAGAACTGGGGTCTCCTCCCCTGGTCACCCCATCCAGCCAGTTGGTTGGGGCCCAGGCGGTGATGAATGTCCTGTTCGGCCGCTACAAGATGATCACCAATCAGACGAAGGACTACGTTTATGGTCTGTATGGAAAGCCCCCGGCCCCCATCGACCCGGAAATTCAGAAGATTGTCCTGAAAGGATATCCACGGGGTGAAACCCCCATTACGGGCCGTGCGGCGGATCTCCTGGAACCGGAGCTGGAAAAGGCAAAAGAGGCAACGAAGGACATTGCGAAGTCGCTGGAAGATGTGCTCATCTATGCCCTCTTCCCCAACTCCGGACTCCAATTCCTCAAATGGAAATACGGGATCGAACCCATGCCGGACAGCGTGAAGCCCATCACTCTTGAAGATGTCCAGAAAGAAGAGGAGCTCATGCAACTGGCGAGAGAGGGCAAACTGATCCGGAAGGAAGACTGCCCGCAGGCTTAGATGTAAAGAGTAACGACTCTCCGGGGGCGGGCGTGTTTTCGCAAAAAGCACACCTGCCCCCTCGTTTTAAAACACTCCAAGATCCATGGAACATCCCGGGAAATCGGTGGATCTTGCTTGAAAAAAGCCTCTGTTTCCGGACTTGTGAGGGGAGGAAACAATGGTTTCCATCGGAGTTGATATTGGATCGGTAAGTACGGATGTCGTTGTAGTCGATGGTGACGGCAATGTCCTTTTGGATCGTTATATCAGAAATTTCGGAAAACCTATCCAAACCGCTTTGAACGCCCTGACCGAGCTGGTTCAGACCTATGGGGAGGGTGCCATTGAAGCGGTGGCCTTTACGGGGACGGGCGGAAAGCTGATGGCACGACTCTGCGGAGGCTTTTTCGCCAACGAAATCATCGCTCAGACCAAGGCGGTAACGAGATTTTAT
>MVCQ01000075.1 GCA_002059205.1 Candidatus Latescibacteria bacterium 4484_107 | reverse complement strand
GCCCCATCGCCTGCAATCGGGACAACGTCTGCTCGAGATGCGGCGGAAAGGATGCCGGGTTCAATTCCAACAAAAAATAGCGACCGTTGCCTCCGAACGTACCCGCATCCAGATCCCGAATTTTCTCCAGACCGAACTGATAGAAGATCTCGGACCCAAGCACCACCTCGACGTGCAAGCCTTCCGCGTCCAGCCGTTCTTCCAATTCGTAGAAACGGGCACGGAGGAGACGATCCCGCTCCGCATTCAGATCGTCTAAAATGTGAGGAGTCGCCACAAACGTCTCGATCCCCTCCTCCATTCCGATGGCGATCATAGAGAGGGTCTCGTCCCAGGATTTGGATCCGTCGTCCACATTGGGCAAAATATGGGAATGGATGTCAATCATAGGATTTCAGCTTTCAGCTTTCAGCCATCAGCTTTCAGCGCCCTCAAAAGATGGAGGGTACTGACCGCTGATCGCTGACCGCTAACCATGAACGGCCTCCGCAAAACGCCGGATCAGGCCCGGGGTCTTGCTCTTCTCCATCACGTTGCCCGTAACCACAAAGGAGGCTCCGGCCTGAACCTTCTTCCGGGCTTCCTCCGGATCGCGAATTCCGCCTCCCACGATGATGGGTAGCGAGATATATTCGGCCACACCCCGGATCATCTCCTCCGGAACGGAAAGCCTGGCGCCGCTTCCCGCCTCGAGATAGACCATTTTCATTCCGAGATACTCCGCCGTGAGCGCGTGGGCTTTGGCAATATCACTCTTATTTCTGGGAATCGGGCGGGTGTCGCTGATGTACTCCGCCGAGGTGAAGTTGCCGCTTTCGATCAGCATATAGCCGGTCGGGATCGCTTCGAGGTTATAGGCTTTGAGCACGGGAGCCGCCTTGACCTGCTGGCCGATCAGAAGCTCCGGATTTCTTCCGCTGATCAGCGAATAGAAAAAAAGTGCGTCGGCGTGCCGGGAAATCTGACCGACCCCGCCCGGAGAGATAATCAAAGGAAGGTCCACCGTGCGTTTAATGAGGGCGATGATATGTTCGAAGCGGACGCTCAGGAGCATGCTGCTCCCGACCAGGATCGCATCCACGCCCGCGTCCCGGCACTCCGTTGCGATCTCGACCACAGCCTCATCATCCGAACGGTCCGGGTCCAACAGGACAAAATAGCCCGCGCCCTTTTCCGCTTTCACCTGCATCAGTACTTCAAAGACGGACATAGCATGGCCCCCTTCGGGGAATGTCAAAATCCAAATCTTAGCGCAAAGACGCAAAGGACGCAGAGCACTTCGATGAGCATGAGCAATGCCCTTCCACTTTTTGGGGGAGGTGTTGTTCATTGCCTTTCTTTGCGCTCTTTGCGTCTCTGCGGTGATTCCTGTTTTATCCCAACTGCCGCGCCACAATCTCTCGCACGTTACTCAATGCCTCGTCCAACTTCTCCGGATGTTTCCCGCCGGCCTGGGCCAGATGCGGTTTTCCGCCGCCGCTTCCGCCGACGACCTTCGCGACTTCCTTTACGAGATCGCCGGCTTTAAGGCCCTTGTCCCGAATCAAATCGTCCGTAACCACCGCGATCAGTGAGACCTTGTCCTTCAGGATCGCGCCGATTACGCCCACGCCGCTTTTGAGCGCAGTTCTCAGGGAATCGGCCAACTCCCGGAAGGCTTTCATATCGCCGGCTTCTACCTTCGACGCGACGACTTTGAAACCCGCTACCGTGGAGGCGTCTTTGATCAGATCCGCCATCTCCGATCCGGCTGCCGTGCGTCTCATCCGCTCTAATTCTTTCTCCAACGCTTTGTTTTGAGAAAGGAGCTTCTCCACGCGATCCACGATCTCCGATGGCCCTGCTGTCAGAATTCGCTCCAAGTCGGAGAGCAAATTTCGCTCGGACCGGATCGCCTCCTCCGCGCCTTCCCCGGTCAGGGCTTCGATGCGGCGCACTCCGGAGGCGATGCTGCTTTCGGAGGTGATCCGAAAGAATCCGATCTCCCCGGTGGCCTGCACATGCGTGCCGCCGCATAGTTCCATCGTGTAATCGCCCATTTGCACCACGCGCACGATCTCGCCGTATTTTTCCCCGAAGATCGCCGTAGCACCCATCTTCCGGGCCTCATCTAACGGCTTCTCGAAACAATCCACCCGGATATTTTGCCGAATTTTTTCGTTGACCAACCGATCCACCGCCTCCAGATCCCGGTCAGAGATCGGCGAAAAATGAGAGAAGTCGAAACGCAGCCGATCCGGCGTCACCAGCGATCCGGCCTGATGCACGTGCTCCCCAAGCGTGAGTCTGAGCGCACGATGCAAAAGGTGCGTGGCCGTATGATTCCGGGCCGTGGAAGCACGCCTCCGGGCGTCCACTATTGCGCGGAAAACCGTTTTACCGCCGAGACCACTGAGATCGCCGAGCACTTCAAAAGCACTATTTATGGTTTGCTCTGCGTCTTCTGCGGTGAGATTTTCAGTCGTGTCACTTTTGACCGGACGCGCCCGATGCACCGTCCCCGCTTCGGAGGGAATCGTATCGAAGACCTCAAATTTCACACCGTCCCCGATCAGCGTTCCGCGATCTCCGATCTGTCCGCCCGATTCCGCGTAGAAGGGCGTCGCGTCCAAAATTAAATCCACCCCATCGTCTTGCAACCGAAGTTTCCGGATCCGAACGGGAGACTCCAGCGTATCGTACCCGATAAACTTAGAATGCTCGCCTTCTGAAACAATTTGCCACTCAGCCTCCTCCGTCTTTGTTCCGGCAAACGTCGAAGCCGCCCGCGCCCGCTGCCGCTGCGCCTCCATCGCTTCCTCGAAGCCCTGCGTATCCACAGACAGCCCCTTCTCCTCGGCCATCAACTGCGTCAAATCCAGCGGAAAGCCATACGTATCGTAGAGCTTGAACGCGTCGCTTCCGGGGATCACACGTGCGCCTTTGCCCTTTATCCTCCGGGCGATGTTCTCGAAAATCTCGATCCCCCGATCCAGTGTTTTTCCAAAGCCCTCTTCCTCGCCCTTGATCACCATCGAGATGGTCTGCGCCTTCTCGATCAATTCGGGATACGCCGCTCCCATACCGTCCGCCAACACCGGAGCCAGGCGATAGATGAACGGTTCGTGCATTCCCAGATTTCTTCCGAACCGGGCCGCGCGTCTCAGAATCCGCCGAAGCACGTATCCCCGTCCCTCGTTGGAGGGCATCGCTCCGTCGGCGATGGCGAAGGATAACGCACGGATGTGATCGGCGATCACCCGGAACGCAGTCGGATCCTCCTCGAAGGCATGTCCGGTGATGTCCGCAATCCCGGCGAGAATCGGCTGGAAAAGGTCGGTCCCATAATTGTCCGCGTTGCCGTTTTGAAGAAATGCGGTGATCCGCTCCAGTCCAAGGCCGGTATCCACGTGTTTTTCGGGAAGGTCCGTCAAATGCCCTGCTTCGTCTCTATTGAACTGGATGAATACTAAGTTCCAGAGTTCTACGTATCGGATCCGGCGGATCGCTTCGCAATGGGGACAATTCGGCCCGCAATCCGGACGCCCGCATCCACCGCTTCCGAGATCCAGATGAATTTCGGAGCAGGGGCCGCAGGGCCCGACTTCGCCCATCTCCCAGAAATTGGCCTTCTTGCCGCAACGCATGATCCGATCCGGCGGGAGAATCCGTTTCCACAACGCTTCCGCCTCGTCGTCGTCCTCATACACCGAGGCCCAGAGCCGATCCTTCGGAAGTCCCATATCCCGGGTGAGAAACTCCCACGCAAACTCGATGGCTTCCTTTTTGTAATAATCCCCAAACGACCAATTGCCCAGCATCTCAAAGAAAGTGTGATGCGTGGTGTCCCTTCCGACCTCGTCTAAGTCGTTGTGCTTGCCCGACACCCGGATGCACTTCTGGGAAGAAACGGCCCGGACGTAGTCCCGCTTCTCCCGTCCCAAAAAGATATTTTTGAACTGATTCATCCCCGCATTGGTGAACAACAAAGTGGGATCGTCGTACGGGACTACGGGCCAGCTTCGCACAATCGTGTGATCGCGATGTTCAAAGTAGGCTAAGAAGGCGCTTCTGATTTCGTTTGATTTCATGGGGTTCCTCGTGCGAAAAGAATCGCGTAAAACGTGAAACGTAAAAAGGAAAACCGACTGCCTCGTTTCACGATACGATCTCTTTCATAAGTTCCGCTGACGTTACCGGCCGACAGCGCCCCGCCTGAAATTCCTGTTGGGCAAGCTGTATTTCTTTCGCAAGCCCTTCTCGCCGCCGATCAATGATGCGTCGCCGCAGAACCTCTATTAACGTTTCCTATTCATTTAGAGACAGTTTATCGGCCACCTCCAACACCTCTCCGAAGGGCATCATCACATTTTCAGCGCTCAACTGATAGCTATGCGCGGCAATTTGACCCATTTTTGTCTCCTTCCATTTACTTTGCTTGATAGCTGCTTTTACAGGCAAAACCGTCCGTCCTCATAGACCACTCTGCCTTTCCGTTTTATTTGTCCTAAAAAATCGAGCGGGGTGGCTTCCTCGTACTCATGAGGGGTATAGGCCAGCGCTTCAACCTCTACCTCAAAATGGCGCGGGATGGAATGACAGAGCTGTTGTAAATCAGCCACCAAAATCGGGAGAGATTACGGCCAAATCCAAGTCGCTTTCAGGATGTGGATGGCCTTCCGCATAGGAGCCGTAAAGGATAACCTTCTCTAAGTGGATACCCTTTTGCAAACTCTCTATATAGATCGAAAGCAGATTCTTCAATTGATCTTCTGTCTTAACCATTGGAACATCTCCTTCGTCCTCGACAGATATTCCTTAGATTTTGGGGAACGGCTTCCCTCAAATCTCCTGAACGCTTCGCTCCAAAAAATCCGCAAAGGTACCCAATTCTTTTTGCACTTGCTCCCACACAGACGGAAGGTTGTGCACCAATCCTGCCATACGTTCCGGAGCCAAATACATCGCATAAATATGCCGCACCCGATGGCGAAACTTACGGTACTCGTCCAGAATCTCACAGACTTCCCGGCTCAACACCGGAGGACGAATGTCAGTCAGGTCTAATGCCGCCTGCCTCAGAAGCTCCCTGTGCCAAGCTTCTCCTCCCAATGCTCCGCCATCCACCTCCTGTACGATCAGTTCAAGAATCCGCTCCAGCCCGGTATAAAAGCTATGAAGGTTCAACGCCACGGAGTTCAGATAAGCCTCTCGTTCCTCCGGAACCGTCTCCAAACGATGCCAATCCCGCTTCACAGCCGTTACCGTGCGCTCCAACTCCGTAAGCTCCACCCGAATGCGATGGGTCAAAACATGGGTTCTGGCACCTACAGGGAAATCCCCCATTTTTCGATCTCCTTCCACAGGGATTCAGGAGTGGTTTCCACTTCAATCAAGTCTATCTCGAACTCCGACAATGCCCGCTCTACCTTGCTCCAAGCCTCCCAGATTACCCCCGGGGGCAGCCCTTCCACGGCCAGGTCAATATCAGACCTGGCCGTGAACCAGGCTCCGTGCGCCAGTGACCCGAAGGCTATAATCCGCCTGGCTCCGAATTCTTCCCTGAGCATCCGGGCGGCGCTCCGGGCCACCTCCCATGCGCGCTCCCGCCTCTTTCCCAATGCCATCCGCTCCCGCTCCCAACGCGCGTGGGCGGTACGCCGATAGACCGTCATTTCTTCAGGGCACACAGATTGAGCTGTCTTGGCCATCAGGCACTTCCTTATCATTCTATGCAGCTTTCATAGACATGCTCCATCCTCCCGCATCCTCTCCTCTGCCACTTCCCTCGCCACCTCGAAATCAAAGCCCTTTCGGACCAGAAAATCGTGCATTTTTCGGAATGCCTGACGCGGCTCCCCTTTGCCGTATCGAGCCGCCCTCTTCCGCAACAAGTCCGCAGCCAAGGTTCTTTCATCCTTATTTTCAAAGGCCGTCGAGAGCGCTTCCTCCGCCGTCTCGCGCGCGATGCCTTTCTTTGTCAATTCCACAAAAAGCAGGCGGCGTCCCCGGGGCTTTAGGCGCAGCCGCTCGGCGATCCACCGGTCCGCGAAATCGCGGTCGTCGAGCAGTCCGAGTCGCTTTAGAAGGACGATGGTCTCCTGAACGATTTCCTCCTCGTAGTCCTTCTCCCGGAGTTTATCCCGGACCTCCTTGACCGTTCTCGGACGAAAGGAAAGATAATGGAGCGCCGCATCCTTGGCCCGCTTCCGTTGATCCTCTTCGAGCATCCGTGCGATCTGGTTCTCGTCCAACTCCAGGCCGGTCCTCAATCCATGGTTGAAGGCCGTCTCGTCGTTCAAACCGAACGCGAACGCGCCGTCGAGGAAAATGGAGACCCGGTTGGAACGTTTTTTTTGACGAACAATATCCGTAACGCGCATGTTCCCTCGTGAAACGTAAAGCGTAAAGCGTCCCTCTCTATGCCTTACGCACTTTCCTGCTCCTTTTTGCCCTCCGAATCCCGACTCTCTCCGGTGCGAACAGATACTCCAAGATGCAAAGTTTGCCGCAGTTTCTCCTCGATCTCCCGGGCTGTGTCGGGATGTTCCCGGAGGAAGGCTTTCGCGTTTTCCCGGCCCTGGCCCAATCGTTCATCGCCGTAGGAGAACCACGTACCGCTTTTGG
>MVCQ01000074.1 GCA_002059205.1 Candidatus Latescibacteria bacterium 4484_107 | reverse complement strand
GCCAGCACGGCGGCTAAGCAAAGAATTGAATGCACGTATTTCCTCATACAAGTCTCCCTTCTAAGGGTGCGTGGTGAGCGGTCCGTTGTCCGCTGCAACTGGCCGCGGACAACGGACTGCTGATCACCCTCCCAGACTTCGGGGCTTTACTTCCCCATCTTATCTACCTTTTTGGTCAACCGGTCAATTTTCTCATTCAGGGCATCCAGACCGGCTTTTGTCGGAATCCCCAACCCTCCGATCGCTTTCTCGACGGACTTCTGAACTTTTTCCTCCAGCAACCGCTCATTTTCCTCGACCCTCGTTAGCAGGTCCTGCACGATCTTCGGACGGTCTTCGGAGGGTATGTCCCCCCGCTTGACCAGTTCATCTACAAGTCCTTCCACCTTCTCCTTCGTCATCGTCGCGGCGCCTATGCCGGCGAGGATGGTTTTCTGGATCAACTCGAACATAACATTCACCTCCTTTGCATTGGTTTTTTGCTGTCGTCTTCACTTTTTTGGAATATTTTTTCCCTCCATGATCCGCTTCAACGCCCTCTCGGCCGCGCCCTGTTCTTCTTTCGTGCCCTGGTTCACAAGCTCCTTCAACGGAGCTACAGCGCGTTGATCTCCCAATTCCCCCAAAGATTGGGCGGCTTTCTTTCGTATGGGACGGTGCTCGTCTTTCAGACTTTCGATCAGAATCGGAACCGCTTTCCGATCTCCCATACTGCCCAACAGTTGCACGGCGACATAGCGCACCGCGGCGCTCGTATCCACTGCGGCCTGCTCTATCCCGTTCAGAATTTCCCTCTTTTGAACGTCCTCGGTCACCTTGGGCCAAATTCGGTCCAGGGATACCAGCGCGCTGGCCCGGACGCCGGTGACGGAATCCCCCAGAGCGGCCATCAAAGGCGGAACGACTCGAATATCATCCATGCCGCCCAAAGCGAACGTCGCCTTGAGCCGCACCACATCATGGGGATCTTTCATACAGCGCAGAAGCGGATCGGTGGCCCTCGGGTCTTTTAGATTTCCCAGAGCCTCCGCCGTGGCCGCTCGGATGTACTCATGGTGGGTATTTTTTAGAAGAACGATCAAAGGTTCCACAGCCCGCCGATCGTTCATCTTTCCGAGGATCTGAACGGCCATATATTGGGCCTGCCTGGTTCCGGTTCGGAGCACCTCGATCAAGGGAGGCACCACTTCGTCCTTATCCCGCCGCAGCAAATTCATCATAGCCTGGCGCCGGACGTGGTCGTATCCGTTTTCCAGATCTTCGATAAGACTATCCACACTTTGCTTCTTCGCACAACACACGGTCATAAGAGAAAGTATGCCCATGCAGAGTGCTATCTTTGAAACAGACATCGTGATTTACCTCCTCGCAACCTCCCGCACGTTAGCCGTTGTACCCGCGTTTTAGATCCTCGATGAGGCTATCCACACTTCTCTTGTCTGCATAGCAAACGGTCACGAGGCCGAGTATGCATATGCCGGGTACTATCTTCCAAATGGACATCGCGGTCCGCCTCCTTCGGGTGAATAACCTCCCGCAGGGTACCCACCAACCCGCGGGAGGTTTCGTCACCAATCATCACCAATCAACCAGCCGCCTGCATCGGCATTTTGCGCATCTTCTCCGGCCCGATGTAGTCCCGCTCCCAGATCGGATCGGTGAGTTTTGCGACGGCGTCTCCATACTCCACCAACCCCTCATAGTATCCCTCGTCTTCGAGGGCTTCCGCGGCGGCCTTATCCAACGGATACGCGCCGAAACGTTTCACGGCCTCGTGTGCAACGCAGTGATGATCCTTGGTGACGCAGGGCACGATCTGGTTGCCCACCTGATCCGCGGGTTTCTCGTAGCTGTACTCCGACTGCCACTTCCGAATGGACTGAAAGAAGGGGCACTGCAGCACGGTATTCAGATCCCCGCCGTTCTTGTACACCTCCACGATGTTGTGCGTCGCGTAGGGGAAGAACGCGCACGGAGCGCAATCGCCGTTCCAGTTAATGTAGAAATAGCCCCCGCCTCTTCCGGCTGAGATGCAGCCGTCGCTCAACGCCCCGCTGTTCCAGAAATCGGCCATAAAAATCTTCCGCTCCCGGATCAGCGTCTGCTCACGCTCATACATCCACGCCCGCTGCTCCGGCGTGACCATCAGATCCAGCGTGAACTTGCGTCCGATGGGCATATACTGGAAGATCCAGCCGTACAACGCGCCCTGCTCCTCGAAGTAGTAGTCGATGAACGCATCGCTCATCAACTGCTCCGCATTGAACCGGGTCGCGGTCACGGAGATCCCGAAAGGAACGCCCGCCTGCTTCAGATTTCCGAACGCCTCCCGAATCTTCCGGTGCGTTCCCGCTCCTCTCCGTGCGTCCGTCTCCTTCTCGAATCCCTCGACGGATATGGCCGGGGTGATGTTGCCCACCTCCGCCAGCTCCCGCGCGAAGGTTTCGTTGATCAGCGTGCCGTTGGTGTACATCAGGAAGAAGTTGTCCGGATGCGCGCGGGCCAGGTCCAGAATGCCCTTGCCCTGACTCCGCCACATCGTCGGCTCACCTCCGGAGATCACCGTGAAGTGCGAATGCCACAGCTCGGTCTTCTCTGTCATGATCCGATCTACGAGGTCGTAATCCAACTTCTCCGCATCGGCCCGGGAACTGCTCGCATAACACCCGATGCAGCGCAAATTACACCGCTTGCCCGGGCTGAGCAGCAGGAAACAGGGCGGAGAAGCCCCGTGCTCCTTCTTGAACGCCGCCCTCGCGTTCACGTCCTCGCTGAAGATCTTTCCCACGAAGATCCGGAGAAGTTTCTGCTTCACCTGCGGCGAAACCATTCCGTCCCGCAGGGCTCGGTCCAGGGAATACATCATGTTTCGGACCACGTAGAACTTGTCCTCCTGCACGCGCCGAGCACAGGCATACCGATTTTCTTCCACCAACCGCTCGTATAGCTTCCGCTCCGCCACCTTCATGATCGCGCCCCTGACGTGATCGTTCCGGGTGGTGAAATTCAACAACCCGGCCACGGGCGGACTCAACAGAACGTCTTTTGCTGCCAACATAACAACGGCCCTCCTTTCTGGAGAAAAGCGTTCGGCCGTCAGCTTTCAGCTTCTGGCTGACTGCTGAACATTTACACGAGTTCTTTTCCTTGTCTCTCTCCGTCTCTGTGGTGCGGATTGACCTCAATCCTTGCGGAATTATCCCCGCTTCAAATACCGCTTCGAGAACAACTTGTCCTTCAATCCCACATTGTGCTTTACCTCTTTCAACTCCATGAGGGTCTTGTGGTTCTTCTGCACATCCTCCATCTCGATGTGCCTCGGAGTCCAGTACCCGTCAATCTGCTCGGTTTCGGAGTTGGTCATCTTCTTGAGCAGCTTGTCCTTCTCATCGTAAAATTCCACTTTGTCGGGCAGGAAGGTTTTCCTGTTCACCCACATCCTGAGCTTCGAGTACTCGATCTCCGCCTCCGGCTTCGGTGTCAGCTCCAGCAGATACGTGCCTTCGTTCTCTTCGAGGATCGCCGCCGTGTACTTCTCCGTATAATCGTTCTGGGCCATATCGTCGTACGTGAAGTCCGTGCCCATAAAATTCTCGTTCTTCACGTGGGACGCAATCCGCCGGATCTTGTGGAACGCGGGCATATACAGATACATCACGTCGTCGCTCAGCACCAGAAATCCCACACCTTTGACATCCGCCGGGGACAGAAAGCGAATCAGCCGCATCTCGTCCCCCTTCTGGAAAATCTTCAGCTCCCGGAGCTTCTCATTGCCGTCCTTGTCCACCAGCGTCATCTTCAAGGTGGCGTCCCGGTCCTTCGGGGCGGTCAGCGTATCCTCCACCTTCTTCAATATCTGATCGCCTGTGAGCTTCTCAGCCGCAGCCGACTGAGACAGCAATACTCCAAGAAACAGACACGGCAGTAGCTTGATCATCGTTCTTATCATGCTTCTCTCCTTTCTTGATAGAAAATGCGTTCATTCCAACGATTCGTGCGCTTCTCGTCTTTCTTGTTTCCCACGATCACCCCCTTTGTTGTGTCGAACCTCCCTCACGTTGCCACCTGCGGGAGGTTAAGTCGTTAGTTTCTTCTTACGCCTTCCCCAATGGTCTTTTCCCTCATAGTCTCTACGAACCCAGTCAGGCTCCAGCTTCCCATAAATTTCGCCTTGGTGATCATAATCAGTGCGGGGAGGAGCGTAATCGCCCCTACGGCGCTGGTTACCATTGTGAGGGCCGTCAGCCACCCAAACCGCTGCATGGGCACCAAATTGCTCAATACTAATACTAAGAATCCCATCATCACCGACGCCGCGTTGATGAGGATGGCCCTGCCTGCGGTTTCCAACGTTTTGTCCAAGGCTTCTAGTGCGCTTTTTTCTCTGCCGAACTCCACCTTAAAGCGGCTGATGAAATGGATGGTATAGTCAATCCCGATCCCGACGGCCACCGCGGAGATCATCATCGTAGCGTCGTCCAACGGGATATGGAAGTACGCCATCACCCCAAAGTTGACCAGCACCGTGAAGACGATGGGCACGATGGAGATCAGTCCCCCTGTAAGGGATCGAAGCTGAACGGTCAGCAGAATGAACACAAGAACCAGCGCAAGCACCAAACTCTGAATTTGGCTCCTGAGAAGCTGTCGGTCCAGTTCCCTGTAAATCGGAGGAAGTCCCGTCTGTTGCAGAGAGATCCGCACGATTTCGGGATCGTCTTCGCCTCCGAGTTTGTGATAGGTCTCGTACGGCACAGCCACGTGATCCTCATTGATCTCCCACAGATTGGCTTTCAGATCTTTGTGCAATTGCTCATCTTCTCTCATCCGCTCCGGCAAGTTTTCCTTCACCCTTTGAATCGTCCGGGCGACTTTTATCTCGCTCCATCCGTCCTTAATAAGAGCCAAAATGGATTCCGCGGCATATCTCAGCGCCTCCGGATCCTCCTCGATGACCGCCGGATCCACACGTCTTTTGAGGATGTTCTCCACATCGGAAACAGAGAGGGCCTTGCGGGAGAAAGCGAGCGTCAAGTCAGCCTTTATGCGCATGGCCGTCCGGCGATCTACTTCGACATCCTCCTCTCCTTCCTGAAGCGTTTCCACCACCGTGTTGAGGATATGGGCCCTCGCCGCCTCGTCCGGTTCTTTTGGAATCCGTCGCAGTGCGTCATCCAGGATCCGTCCCAACTCCGCCCCGTCTCCAGCCTCCAATCCGTGCCTTCGCTCCACATCGAGCAGGATGTTATTCCGTATCCGGTGGCGACGCGCTTTCTCCAGTTCGATCCTGAAATCGTGGGAGACCTCCGCGAGGTTCACCACCACGAACGCCGTGTCGGACCGGGCATTCAGGTATTGCTCCAGCCGGTTCACCACATCGGTGATCTTCTTTGTATCTATCGTTCCCAACTTGGCCTGAATGACGGCCTCCTTATGGTCCGGGGTGATGAGTTGATCCAGCACTTCATTCCCCTCCAGGAAGAACCACAGATTGCTCACGCCCGCTTCGGTATCCGGAATCTCGTACCGTCCGTTCATCACATCATTTATCTCGCAGATCAGATCCGCGACGGATTGCGGATCGTTGACGTGGGGAACGGTCGCCATATAGCGCTCGATCATCCGCATTTTCTTCAGCACAAAAGGATTTTTGACCTCGCCCCGAACGTAGATCTGCACCGGAACCGCGCCGCCGAACTTGTGCTCCATCACCTCTTCGGCCACTCGAATGGGATTGTTCTCCTTGAAATACTCCACCATATTCACTTCCCGCTTGATCTTGGGCAACCCCGCGACGACGACCCCCACAACGACCATCGCACCGATGAGAATCAGCTTTTCACGCTTCAGAATAGCCGCTCCCAACCGATCCATAAATCGGGTGATAGCCGTATCTTCCATTCCTTTATGGTTGACCTTCGGCGGCTTCACCTTGAGAAAAGAGAGCGCGGCCGGCAAAAAGGTGACGGAAATGATCAAGGCGAAGAGCACTCCCAAGGCGGTGAACAGGCCGAACTCGCGGATAAGGCTCAAGTTGGAGGTAAGAAAGGAGAGAAAGCCGATCAACGTGGTCGCGCCCGCCAGCACGATGGGCAGCCCCACTTCACTCAGCGCATCCCGAATCCCTTCGAGCTTGGTGTCCCCGGACCGCACATCCTCGTTGTACTTGTTGATCATGTGGATCCCGTAAGCGCTTCCTATGGCGATGAGAAGCACCGGAATGCCGTCCGAGATCAGGGTGAACTCCACTCCGAACAGCGGCATCAACCCTACCACCCACAAGGCGCTCATCATGACGGTCGCAAGCGGAAGCGCCACGCCGCGAAACGTGCGAAAACTCACATAGAGCGTGAGCATCACCAAAAGCGCCACGAGAGGCACCAGCCGGACTACGTCGCTGGAAATGATGTCGTTGATAAACGCCATCCAGAGCGGGATGCCCGCGTAGTACGCCTTGAGATTTCCTCTTTCTCTCTCAGTAATATCCCGTATCTTTCGGCCCACCTCGTCCTTGTTCACATCGTCCCGCACCCGGCAAAGGATGGTCGTCATCCTTCCATCCGAGGAGATCAGGCTTTCCACGTACATATCCTTGGAGAGGGTGTACGCTCTCAATCTTTCCAACTCGCTTTTGTCCTGGGGGATACGGCGTTTGTCAATAAGCTTGCCCACCTCCAGCCCGTCTTCGGTTTTCTTGATATCCAGGATGTTGGTCAAACTTATCACATTCGTGACGCCTTCCACCTCCTCGAAGGCCCTCGTGAGCATT
>MVCQ01000073.1 GCA_002059205.1 Candidatus Latescibacteria bacterium 4484_107 | reverse complement strand
GAAAAGGTGCGGCTCCCTCGGAGACCTCAGTACGTTCAGTTTTCAGCAGGGGAAGGCTCTGACCTGCGGCGAAGGGGGGATCGTTTTGACGTCTGATGCTGAGCTTGCGGAGAAGGCCTATTCTTTCATGCACATAGGCAGGGTGCCGGGAAGGCCCTTCTACGAGTTTCATCGAGTAGCGTCCAATCTGAGAATGACCGAGTTTCAGGCGGCTGTTTTGCTCTGTCAGTTCGAGAGGCTCGACGAACAGATAGAAACGAGAGAGCGGAATACGAGGCACCTCTCCGAAGGCTTACAGGAGATAGAAGGGATCGAACCTCTTGTGAGAGACGAAAGAGTCACCCGGTGGAGTTTTTACTACTGGAATTTCAAATACAGGGAAGAAGCGTTCGATGGGATACCGAGGGATAGGTTTATAGAAGCCCTGAAAGCGGAGGGTGTCCCGATAGGAGTGGGCGCGCACGGCGAGCCGATCTATCGCAATCCCCTTTTCCAGAACATGAATTTCGGGCGCACCGGGTGTCCGATAAAGTGCCCGCTTTACGGAAAGAAAATAGATTATCGCGAGACCTTCTGTCCCGAGGCGGAGAGAATCTATGAGAAGGAAGCGCTGAGCTTGCCCCATGCACTTTTCCTGGGGGGGAAAGAAGATATGGACTTGATATTGGAGGCAATACGGAAGGTCAGAGCCGATACGGACGAATTGAGGAAATGAGGAGGCAACCATGGAAATGTTCGACTGCAATGTCTGTCTTGGATTGCCCTACGCGCCGTCTGTGCCGCCCGACGCATACATAGAGAAAGCAGAGGATCTTCTCGATCGGATGGCCTTCTGCGGGATCAACCAGGCTCTGGTGAGGCACATCGCCATGGAGGAGGAATCTCCGGTGGTGGGAAATCAGTTGCTGATCCGGGAGATCGCTTCGTTTGACAGGCTGGAGCCATCATGGGCTATTCTTCCGCCTCAGACCGGGGAGCTGGGCACGCCGGACGAATTGGTGGCCCGAATGAAGACGGACGGCGTTCGGGCATTATGGGCTTTTCCGTCCAAGCATCATTATTTGCTCACCGGCACGACTTTCGGAGGGTTGTTCGAGATTATGATCCAGCGGCGAATTCCGCTTTTTGTATCGGCGAAGGAGCGTTCAAATGGCATCGAAGGGTTTGCCATGATCGAAGCGCTCCTGCGGGATTTCCCCAAACTTGTCTTAGTAGCGACCGACCACGGTTGTTGGGGCGAAGATCGTCTTTTTCGCCCGCTAATCGAACGATATGAACACTTCTACATCGATACCAGCCGCTACGAGTTGGCCGGAGGCATTCGGGATTTCTGCGACCGATACGGGCCTCATCGGATGCTCTTCGGCACCGGCTTCCCGGAGATCCCCATGGGCGGAGCTTTTTTGACGCTGCTCCATGCGGAGATTTCGGATCAGGCCAAAGCGGCCGTCTTCGGAGGCAATCTGCAGCGTTTGCTCCGGGAGGTGCGGCTATGAGAAATCCGTCGGCATTGGCAAAGGAGTTTAGAAAATATGGGAAGGCGGCCTCCTGTCCAATTATTGACATGCATGGGCATTTCGGTCCCTATCAGGGGATCTATTTCCCCGCTGACACGGCTGAGGCGATGATGCGGATTATGGATCGGGCCGGCGTGCGGATGATCGTCTGCAGCTCCCACACGGCACTGGTGGACACCCGCCGGGGCAATCCCGAGATGGCTGAAGTAGTGGCGAAATATCCGGATCGCTTCCGGGCCTATTGGGCGCTGAATCCCAACTATCCCGACCGGATGAAAGAGGAGATCGAGGCGTATCCTGAACAAAAAGGTTTTGTGGGGTTCAAGTTCTTGTCGGATTATCACAAAGTCGCCATTACGGACGACCGCTACGGGCCGGCGCTGGAATTTGCTCAGGAGCATCGGATGATGATCCTCATGCACACCTGGGGCAACAGTCCCTACGATGGCCCCGCTCTAATCGAGGAGGTCGCCAAACGCTATCCGGAGGTGACGATTCTGATGGGCCATTCGGGCTATGGGGAATGGGATCGAGCCATCGGTGTGGCGCGGGATTACCCCAAGGTCTATCTGGAGTTGACCGCCGCCTATCACGCCAACGGGGTCATCGAGGAGATGGTGCAGGGAGCAGGTTCGCATAAGATGCTCTTTGGCACGGATATGCCCTGGTTTACGCCGCATTACGGGATCGGCTGTGTCCTGTGCGCCGCAATTACGGATGAGGACCGGCATAATATCCTGCACCGGAATGCGGAGACGCTGCTGAGGCTGCGGGGGGTGAATCTGGAGGAGGACGATGGATAATCTAAGAACGGTAAGGGCCATTTTTTTCGATCTCGGAGACACGCTGATCAACTCACGGATCTTCGGGCCAAACGGGGAACTCAAGGCGGTGGAGGAGGTGGTCGAGCTGGTTCACCTGAACAGGCCGCCCTCCGATTATCTGTCCCTTTCAGATGAAGCAGGCCAAGTCATCGGCGCATTGATGGAAAAGGGTCGTCCTCCCGGTGAAAGCCTTCAGGAATACGGAACCCGGCTGCTTACGGCCAAGTATGCGAAGCTGATCGAATTGATGGGCGGAGTACCTGATGAGGCAAGCGCGGATCAAGTTTTCAGAGCGTGTCTTTCAGGCATCGCCACCGCGGACTCCCTTTTTCCCGAAGCCAGGGAGGTGCTGGAGGCTTTGAAGGGACGGTACAGGCTGGGGCTGTTATCCAACAACATTGTGGAATACGTTAGAGGGCCATTGGAGCATCTCGGACTGGAGCGTTTCTTCGACGTGGTAGTCATCTCCGGGGAGGAGAACACGAGAAAACCGGAGCCGGCGGTTTTTCACCGGGCGTTGGAGCGGATCGGCGCGAAGCCCTCGGAAGCGATGATGGTCGGAGATTCCCTGTTGGAGGACGTGGCTGCGTCACAGCGTGTGGGCATGACGGCCGTGTGGGTAAACCGATCCGGTGAAAAGCCAAAGCTGGAGGTGAAACCGGATTATACGATTGGGGATCTACGCGTGTTGCTGGAACTATTTGAAGACCTGGCGTAGCAAGCTGCAAAAGGAAAGGCCCTAAACCGCGAATTCTGAATTCGGACCGTTAGTGCTCCTTGTCAGAAATTGAAGTTGCTCAGTAAAAGCCGGAGTAAACCCGGCACTGGCAAAGGCAAAAAGCCTCTAAAGAGGCTGAAGTGCAGTCCCTTCAGGGAGTTTATGAGGTGCCCAGTGCCAGCTTTAGCTCGGCTTTCCACAAAGCCTAAAACCAAGCAACCTTCTGACAAAGAGCAATTAGGGAGATCAACGCTTTAAGTAATCTTCAGAATGCTCTTGCAAGTTTGTGCCTTTCCCTTTAGGAGTCAGGAGTCAGGAGAAGAAAGCCTGCACGGAGTGTCCGCTATTCTGAATTCTGAATTCTGACTCCTGAATACTTGAGAAGGAACATAACAAGAGCAAAATGAAAATTGCTTAAAGATCGCTTTTAGTTTTTTCCGGGGGAACAAAGACTCGACCATAGGAGGTGGCTATGAACGTATTCTGGATTATGCTCGATTCGCTGCGCCGGGATCACATCGGCGCTTACGGTTCTACGGTGTGCAAGACGCCGAATCTCGACCGGTTCGCTCAGGAGGCGGTGGTGTTTGACAACGCGTATCCTGAGGCGCTGCCTACGATTCCCGTCCGCACCGCGATGGTTACGGGCTGTCGTACTTTGCAGGGGCGGCCCTGGCAGCCACTGGCGAAGGAGGACGTTACCGTGGCTGAAATTCTGCGGCATCACGGTTATACCAATGTGATGATCACGGACACGTATCACATGGCAAAACCCGGGATGAACTTCCACCGTGGATTCCATTCCTTTCAGTTCATTCGGGGACAGGAAGGCGATGCACTGGAACTGGCGCCTCACGACAAAAATCTGGAGGATTATCTGCATCCTCAGCAATCGGAGCGTAAACGGCGCGTGATTGACAATTTCCTGCGAAATACCCGGAGGTGGAAGTCGGAGGAAGATACTTTCCCCGCGCAGGTGTTTCGCGAGGCCGCGCGCATGGCCGAGGGGGTGCAGGATCGGGACCGGCTTTTCTTCTGGGTGGATTCGTTCGATCCCCACGAACCCTGGAATCCTCCTGCTCCGTACGACACGATGTACACGGATCCGGATTACAAGGGCAAACGTCTGATCGATGCCAACTATGGTTCCGTGGATTATCTATCCGGGGAGGAACTGACTTATCTGCGCGCGATGTATGCAGGTGAGGTTACGCTGGTGGATCGCTGGTTCGGGTACTTCATGGACACCCTGCGTTCCTCCGGCCTCATGGACCGCTCTGTGGTCATCGTGCTGGCGGATCACGGTCATCCGCACGGCGATCACGGCCTCATTATGAAGTCGCCGGAGAATATGTACAACGAATTGCTGCGGATTCCTCTGATGATCCGGTTGCCGAATGCGGAGCGTGCGGGCCAGCGCGTGGCGCCGCTGGTGCAGACGGACGATCTGCTGCCTACTACGCTCGATCTGGTCGGGCTGGGACACGAGGCGGTGTGTATGACCGGGAAATCCGCGTGGAAACTGGTCACAGGGGAAGTGGAAAGCCTTCGGGACGTCGTGATCACGGGCTATCACCAGTCGCCTTTCCGCTGCATCCGGGACACGGAGTGGTCCCTAATCGTGAATCCCGAAGGGAAGCATGAATTATACCATCTCCTGGACGATCCCAAAGAACAGAACAATCTATTCGAGACACGCAAGGATGTGGCGAAGTCCCTGATGGACCGGCTTGGATTCTTCAGTTTTACGAAGCTTCCGCCAGACCATATCGGCAACATCCAGGAACTCTACGAGTGGGCGCATACGCCTGTGGAGTAGGGAGAATGGGTTGTCCTGAAGGCAAGCAGAGAGGAGGATCAAAGCCATGAAGATCGGAATGTACGTGAGCAACTTCTTTTTCGAGAAGGTGACCGGTCAGCCGATGCACGAGGCCATCTACCAAGACGGCGTCCTGAAGGAGATGAGGTATCTCTCCATTCGGGAACTGCAACGCACCACGGAGGATGTGCTGAGATATGTGGAGCGATTGGGCGTGCAGGAGATCGAGGTCTATCAGACGTTGCAAAGGTTCGAGGCGATGCTCCCCGCGCTCAAGAATCGGGGAGACATGGAGCTGACCATGCATGAGTGCAACGCCGAGCTGTGGTACGCGGGCACGGGAAGAATATCCTCCAGGAGTCCGCAGGTGAGGAAGGTGGTGGCGGAAAACCTGAAATGGCTGATCGACATGGCCGGGGAGGTGAAGGCCAGGGCTATCGTATTGCACGGTGCGAAATTCGACAACACGCTTCAGGACACACGGGACGGAGGCTTCGGCACGGAGAACGTCTTCGGTTTTGAGGAAGCCAGAAATCTTGAGATCGCGTTGTTGAAGGAGTGCTCGGAGCGGGCTGAGAGACAGGGGGCGATTCTTGCCCGTGAAAACGGAGAGCCTGAGAGTCTGAAATCCACGAAGGGCCACGTGGGCAGGACGGCTGAGGAGTTGGCGGGAGTGATAGACGAGGTAGGCTCCGAAAACGTCCAATGTACCTTAGACGTCGGCCATGCGGGCGTGGGATTCTCCGCGGTAGAGTATGCCAGGATTTTGGGAAAAAGGATCGCCCACGTGCATTTGCACGACTGCGATGGAAAGCGGGCGCATCTTCGTCTTGGGGATGGAAACGTAGATTTCGAGGTTCTTTTCAAAATTTTCGCTGAGATCGAGGAGGAGCGCGGCGAGGAGATCACCATCGTTCTGGAGAACGAGCCGGAAGCCGGAGCGGCCTACGAAGGGGAGTGGGAGAAGCTGAAGAGGCTGAAGGCGGCTTGTGCTTGAGAGCGCAGTGAAGCGAGTTGGGAGCAGCGGCTCGACTTGGCCGACCATGTGTCTAAAAAACAAGGAGCAACGATTATGGAAATCTTATTCTCAGGAACCTCCCCGGATTGCTGGCCGATCCCATTTTGTCGCTGTGCGCTTTGCAGGGAAGCCGTGCGACTCGGAGGCAAGAACATTCGCTCCCGATGCTCCCTGCAATTAGGGAGCAAATACAAGGTGGATTTCCCGGCGGATTCGTATATGCACATGCTCCAGTATGGCCTCTCTTATGCGGATCTGGAGCATCTGTTCATTACCCACACGCACCACGATCATTTTTACCCCATGGATTTGACCTTGCGTTGGGGAGGGTATGTGCGGGGCGATGTTCCGAAGAAATTGCACATTTATGGGAGTCAGGCTGCTCACCAGAGGATGCTGGACTTTCTAAATTTGTATCATGAGGCCGCAACGAATCTGGAACAGTGTGGCATTGATTTCAATGTTATTCAGCCGTTTGAAGATTTCCGGGCAGGGGAACTGGACGTGATGCCTATCCTGGCGAGTCACGATAAGGCGCATCAGATTTGCCTGAATTACGTGTTCCAAAATGAAGGCAAGACGATCCTTCAGGGATTTGACACCGGCTGGTATTCGGACGAAACCTGGGAAAAGTTAGGCGACTACCGGCTGGATATGGCCATCATGGATTGCACATACGGGGGGAGAGAGACCGATTCGCCGAATCATCTATGGATCGGTTCATTGATCGCGGTAAAAGAGAAAATGGAGAAGATGGGGATTCTTTCCGGAGAGTGCCGCTTCATTGCGACCCATTTCGGCTTCCACCTTGGCGGATTATTGCACCATGAACTGGAGGAAAGGCTGAACCCGTTTGGAATCGAGGTGGCTTATGACGGGATGAAGGCAGCCGTCTAAAAAAGGAAATTCACCCCAACCCAAACAAAGGAGCCGAAAAAAAACAAGTTCCCGTTCGGGAGGAAATCTATAAGG
>MVCQ01000002.1 GCA_002059205.1 Candidatus Latescibacteria bacterium 4484_107 | reverse complement strand
ATGTTTCGGGCAGGAGCAATTTGGAATTCGCCTCCGCCGCGATTTGCTCGGCCTCGTGCACGCAGCAGCCCACCGTCGGAACCACTAAGATCCAATTGCGCGTGCCCACGCTTCCGTCCGTCCGTCGAATGCCCATGAAGGTCGGCGGATCGGATTTACTGAATGATCGGGTACCCGGCGGGAATGTCCCTAAGGGCGATGCGGCCGCCGATCTCCACGTCATCGAGGAGGGTCAGAGATTCTCCCGCGGCTGTGAGCGGCGCGCCTTTGGAAAGCGGCATGCTGGTCACGGCCACGTTATCGTTTGGATGGATCCGAATCAGGCGTGCGGCAGAATCGTTTGTTTTCATTCGCTCATCCTTTCTTTCTCAAAGGCACCCTGACGGTCAATTCGGAATCGTTTGAAAATAAGGTATGAAGGTGAAGGTCCGCTAACATGCATCCTCCCATAATCGTGATAACCGGTCATTCAAAACGGTGATGTCCGACAGGCTTCCGGTCAGGGTTTCATACGTGAGCGGGCCCGCATATCCACCAGCTTTCAATCCCGCCAGAACACCCTGCCAGTCAATCGTCCCGGAGAAAGGCGGTTTGTGCTGATCCTCTTTGCCGTCGTTGTCGTGCAGATGCGTGCCGATGACGCGGGGTCCGAGCAAACGCGCCAGTTGGGCCGCGTCGGAGTTGACCTGCGCATGCCCGCTGTCGAAGCAAATCCCGCATGCGGATGGATCGGCATCGGAGATGAACTCGATCAGCCGTTCGGAATTTTGCAAATCGGTCTCCAGGGCAACCGCCACGCCGTGACGGCGCGCGTATTCGGCGTAAGAAGCCATCCCCTCTTTGATCCGTTCCAGCATCTCCGGGCCTCGCTTCAGTGCCCTGGCCACGCTGAATCCCGGATAACGCTTGCCCTTCTCGTCCACGATCAGATCATCGGGGTCGGCGAATATCGCATAATGCACTACGAGATAGCGGCCCCCGAGGTCGGCCAGCAATCTCAGATTGGAATGCAGAATTTGCTCTGTCTTGTCCAAGTGCTCACCGGTCAGCGCGTCGAAAGAACAGTGCATGGAATGCACGTTGATCTCGTGTTCCCTCAACGATTTTTTGAGCCAAACCACCTCTTCGTCCGTGCCGTGGAAATGACCCGGATAGATGCAAAGCTCCACCGTGTCGAATCCATGTTCGCGTACCTGACGAAAATGATCGTCACATAAACGCTCTTTGAGGAAAAGCGTCATACACGTTGCGAATTTCATTTTCAAACCCCCTCTTTTCTCGCATGTTCACCGCAAAGTCGCAAAGAACGCAAAAGACTTCAGAGGCAAAGAAGGCAAAGGTTGAGGTTGAGACCACCCAGGCCCATCCTTCTTAATCTTAACCTGTTTTTCTTTGCAGGCTTTGCGACTTTGCGGTGAAAAATCATGAGGCGGTAAAGAATATTTCGCTCAGAGTCCGCTCTCCGCTTCCTTGTTTTCTTCGATGGCCGCCCGCTGGGAATTGACCGCGCGGATTTTTTCCGGATCGAACTTGGCCTGGCGGTCGTAGGTATAGAGGCCGTTGACCTCCTGCTCGACGTCGTAAAGCTGGGTGTAGCAGAAGCCGCACATGCGGGGATGGCGCAGAAGGACTTCGGTCAATCCCCGATAGCGATTCAAAAATTCTTCTTCGTTCTTTGGACGTCCTTCCCTGCCACCGTAGCCCCAAGCCGAGTCGGTCTCGCGCTGGCCCGGTTTCCACCAGATACCGCCGTATTCGCTGATGAAATAAGGCTGGCCCAGATACGGCGCGTCGTTGTCCGGATATTTCCTGAAAGGCGGCTTTCCTTCCGCGAACGGCCGATGGCGCTGGGCGAACGTCTCTGGATTCTGGTCGTAGTCGTGCGCGTCGTACACGTCCGTGGCCACGTGGGTGTATCCGCTCGTGTCTATGACCGGACGGGTGGCATCGAACATTTTGGTGAGGCGGTACACGGTGCGAAGTGTCTCCGGATTTTGCCCGCGTCCGGGGCCGGTTTCGTTGAAGGGACACCATCCCACGAGAGAGGGATGATTATAGTCCCGCCCAAGCACTTCCATCCACTCGGTCGTAAAACGCCCCAACGCCTCCGGGCGACGGACGTCCAATCCCCAGCTTCCGAACTCGCCCCAGACGAGATAGCCCAATCGGTCGGCCCAATACAGAAAGCGCGGCTCGAACACCTTCTGGTGCAGCCGTGCTCCGTTGAATCCCAATCCCAAAGAGATCTCGATATCCCGCTTCAGGGCCTCGTCAGACGGGGCCGTGTAGATGCCGTCCGGGTAGTAGCCCTGATCCAGCACCAAACGTTGGAAGGCCGGCTTCCCGTTGAGCAAAATGGCCGGGGGATCGAGCGCGATGGATCGGAGTCCGAAGTAGCTCCGCACCCGATCCACGGGATGGCCTGCCTGCTCCAAGCGCAGATCCAGATCATACAGGAACGGATCCTCCGGCGACCACGCCCGCACCCCGGATAGCTCGATTACCGCTGTGGCCCGGTTTCCCACGCACACCGCGTGCGTCCGTCCCACCTCGACCCCATCGGCAAAGGCTGTGGCAATCAGGGTCATGCCCTTCGCGGGACCATCCACTTTGGCCTCGATGAACAGGCGTGCTCCCTCCAGATCCGGCGTGAGTTTGGCTTCGGCAAGATAGGTCTCCGGCACCGCCTCCAGCCATACGGTCTGCCATATTCCGGTTACGCGGGTGTAAGAACAGCCGTGTGAGTGATATTGTGAAGACTGCTTGCCCGACGGCTGAAGCGGGGATCGCGTGTCGTCCTCCGCGCAGACCACGATGCCGTTTTTTCCCGCTTTCAAAAGATCGGTGATCTCCAGCGCGAACGGTGTGTATCCGCCTCGATGCGAACCGGCCTCCCGTCCGTTGATCCACACACGGGCCTTATAATCTATCGCTCCGAAATGGAGCCGTATCCGCCGATGGCGCCATCGCTCCGGGATCGTTACGGTGCGCCGGTACCACACTGAGGGCATAAAATCTTTGCAGGCCACGCCGGATAGCGCGCTCTCTGGTGGGAAAGGGACTACGATTTCCCCGGATAGCCGATCCGCCGTGGGCAGGCCGCGCTGTTCTCCGCTGCGTCCGGGATCCCGCTCGAACTGCCATGTTCCGTTCAGATTTAGCCACTCCTCCCGCACCCACTGAGGGCGGGGGAACTCCGGTCTGGGGATAGATGCGTTCGACATCGGTTGGACCTCCTGTTTGAGGGATTTGAATATGAATATAAAGTGAAAACCTTCCAAATATACGCTTTTTTGTGTGGAAGGCAAGGATTTTTTATGGCGACGAGGACTTGACAAAAGCCCTTTGTTTTCGTATATTTTGTGCTGTAAGTTCTAAGGCAAAGTTATTTATATTTTCACGCAAAGCCGCAAAGCCCGCGAAGAAAACCAAAACATAAGCATGAAATCCCTAGTGCTCGTTTCTACGCAAAGCGTGGGAACGAGATAAAAGTTGAATCTTATGTGTGCACGCACTCTCCACAAAGATCTCCTCGAAAACGTGCGGGATTTTATGCGCCGCCACCGGATGGCGCAGTCAGGCGAGAAGGTGTTGGTGGCCGTATCGGGCGGGGCGGATTCCGTGGCGCTGCTGGATATCCTCAGCCGGTTGCAGGAAGAACTCCATATCCGCCTCCACGTGGCGCACCTCAATCACGGATTGCGCGGATCGGATTCGGACGAGGATGCCCGTTTCGTCGAAGCACTGTGCTCCGATCTCGGTATGCCCTTTACCGCAGGGAGGAAGGACGTGCGGGCGTTCGTTCGGGAGCAAGGGTTTTCCCTGGAGGAAGGGGCGCGGATCGTCCGCTATCGTTTTCTAAAGGACGTGGCCGAACAGGTCGGAGCCGCCCGGATCGCCACCGGGCATACTGCGGACGATCAGGCCGAGACGGTGCTTTTTCGCCTGCTGAGAGGGAGCGGCGTAAAAGGCTTGGGGGGGATGCACCCTGTCCGGGAGGAGCGGTTTATCCGTCCGCTGCTCGCCGTGCGCCGGTGGGAAGTCGAGCAGTATCTGACCGGGAGAAAGCTTGCATTTCGATGCGACCGTTCCAATGAGGACCCGGCATTCACGAGGAATCGGATCCGGCGGGAACTGCTGCCGCTTCTGCGGGATCGGTTCAATCCCAATATCGTGCGCACCCTGGTCCGAGCCGCGGCGATCCTGCGGGACGAAGACGACTTTGCAGAACGCGAGACCGCGCTCGCGCTGGATCGAATCGCAAAAAAACGCGAAAAGCGCAAAATAGTACTTGATCTTCCTTCTTTTTTGGAGTATCATAGAGCGTTGAGACGAAGGCTGATCCGGCGGATTTGCGGGGAGTTGGCCCAGTCGCCGGGGTTTGAGGAGACCGAGCGGATCATGCGGCTTGCATCCGGGCAGGGAGGGATGCTCCGCGCGGCCTCCGGGATCCGGGTGCAGCGGGCCGGGGATGCGCTCCTTTTTAAGCTCGGCGAGACGCCCGCTTTCCGCGTTGCGGTGCCCATTGAGGGAGGCATAGCGCTCCCCGAATTGGAGGCGCGTCTGATTACCTCGGTGTTTCCCCGTGCTTCCTCGGAGGAATCCTCCTGGAGATCGGATGCCACGTGCGCCTTTTTCGACAGGGATACGCTGGCCGGGAGGCTGATCGTGCGCAACAGAGAACCGGGGGATCGGATTCAGCCGTTCGGCATGAAGGGGCATAAGAAGGTAAAGGATCTGCTCATGGACCGAAAAATTCCACGCATCCTGCGCGACGAAGTGCCAGTATTGTGCGATGCGGAGAAAATTATTTGGGTGATCGGAATGGCTACGCACGAAGCCTGCCGCGTTACTTCCCGAACCGAGCGGGTGTTGAAGGTTCTAAAACGTGAAGCGTGAATCGGAGAGCAGTATCCCGCTTACGTACTGCGGAACATGCACTACATAAGCGACGAATAAGAGAAGGAAGGGTTGGATTATGAATCAGGAGGCGCGAAAGAAGCGAGAGCCGCAAAAGAGGCAGGAGGCAGGGAAGAAGGAAGATCCAGGTCGGAAGCAAGAGGCACAAAAGAAGGAAAAGAAGCCTGTCAAGCGGAAAAGGAAGGGGGCTGCGTCCCAAAAAAGAATACAAAGCGATCCATTCCAGTGGAAACAGGCTTCGAGGACGATGTTGTTCTGGGTGCTCTTTATTCTGGTGGCGGTTAGCGTCACCCGCTTTCTGGGGAGTACGCCCTCCGACGAGCATGAGGTCACTTATTCGCAATACCGGCTTCTTCTGAAGAGCAGGAAGATCCAGAGTGCGGTGATTGTGGATCGGGTTTTTCACGGGGTTCTTAGCGAACCCTATCCGTTTCCGGAGGGCGACGGGTTTCGGAAGTTTCAAAAAATTGTGCTGAATTTGGGGCCCATAGATGCGGATACGAAGAAGGAATGGGAGGAATACGAGGTCAATTTTTATTTCAAAGAAGGGGGGGGCAATTGGCTGGGGTTCCTGATCCAGATGCTCCCGTGGATTTTCTTTATCGGTTTGTGGTTCTTTATCTTTCGACAGATGCAGGGCGGTCCGAAAGGGGTGTTCTCTTTTGGGAAAAGCAAGGCGAAGTTACTAACGGAGGATAAGCCCAAGGTCTCATTCAAAGACGTGGCCGGGGCGGAGGAAGCCAAGCAGGAACTTCAGGAGATCATCGAATTCTTGAAGGATCCCGCCAAATTCCAGAAGCTCGGAGGGCGGATTCCAAAAGGGGTATTGTTAGTGGGACCTCCGGGCACGGGCAAAACGTATATGGCGAAGGCTGTCTCCGGCGAGGCGGGTGTGCCGTTTTTCAGTATGAGCGGATCGGACTTTGTGGAGATGTTTGTAGGCGTTGGGGCCTCCCGCGTCCGGGATCTGTTTGTACAGGGGAAAAAGAACGCGCCGTGCATCATCTTCGTGGACGAAATAGACGCGGTGGGACGCCATCGGGGGGCCGGCATCGGGGGCGGGCACGACGAGCGGGAGCAAACGCTCAATCAGCTTTTGGTGGAGATGGATGGCTTCGAGTCCAACGAGGGGGTCATTTTTATGGCCGCCACCAACCGGCCTGATGTGCTGGATCCGGCGTTGATGCGGCCCGGGCGCTTCGACCGCGTGGTGGTCGTGGATCGCCCCGACGTGAAAGGCCGGGAGGGCATTCTGAGGATCCATACGAGAGACATCCCCCTGGCAAAAAACGTTCGTTTGACTGTCCTGGCGCGAGGCACTCCGGGGCTTTCGGGTGCGGATATTGAAAATCTGGTCAACGAAGCCGCGCTTCTGGCGTCCCGCCGCAATCGCAAGAGCGTCACGATGGCGGATTTCGAGGAGGCCCGGGACAAGGTGATGATGGGCACAGAGCGGCGAAGCATGGTCATCAGCGACGAGGAGAAAAAACTCATCGCGTACCACGAGATAGGTCACACCCTGGTTGCCAAGCTGATTCCCGGAAGCGATCCGATCCACAAAGTGACCATTATTCCCCGCGGCCGCGCGCTGGGGGTGACGCATTATTTGCCCATAGACGAGAAACATACGTATTCCAAGAGCCACTGCGTGGGCAAATTGGCGCATGCCCTCGGAGGGCGGGCCGCGGAGTTGATCGCATTCGATGAACTGACCACCGGATCGGGCAACGATTACGAGCAGGCTACTGCGCTGGCGCGAAGTATGGTCTGCGAATGGGGGATGAGCGAAAAGTTGGGCCCGTTGACGTATGGAAAGAAGGAGGAGGAGATCTTCCTCGGCCGGGAGATCGCCCAGCATCGCGACTACAGCGAGAAGACCGCTCAGGCCATAGACGCGGAAGTGCGAGCCTTGATAGATGCGGCGGAGGAGACCGCGCTGCGGCTTCTTCGGGAGAACGAAGACAAGATGCACATGTTGGCTCAGGCGCTTTTGGAGTTCGAGGTGCTCGACGGGGATCAGATAGACAAACTGCTGAGAGGGGAAAAGATTCGCAGGACGACACCGAGGCGACCCGTGAGACGCCGGTCCCGAAGGCCCTCGAGACGCCCCTCCGGGAGTTCCGGACAGAAAGTGCGGGAGTCGGGTCAGAGGACGGCCCGGCCAAGAGAAAACCAGGGGGAACGGCAAAGATAAGGATCGAGGATTAAATAACCGTCCCATTTCACCGCAGAGACCACGAAGGCCGCAGAGGGAAGATGGTAAGAAAGTGAGAAAGTGAGACCTCATTTCCCCACTTTCACATATATTGGAGTCTTCGTGGTTGAGGGGTGTCTTCGTTCAGTAGGTCGATTCAGTCCAATAGAGGGAGAGTCGACTAAGTGATAGAGGATATTTATTTGATTCTTAGTCCTCAAGGGGAAAAGCACCATGGATCGGGAAAAAATCGAACAAGGCGTGCGGCTTATTCTCGAGGGGATTGGGGAAGACGTCGGAAGAGAGGGGCTGATGGATACGCCCCGGCGTGTGGCCGAAATGTGCTCGGAGATCTTCGATGGATTGGGAAGCGATCCCCTTGAGAAACTGAAGCTCTACTCCACCAAAAATGAGGACGAATTGATTCTCGTCAAAGACATTTCCTTCCATTCGATCTGCGAACATCACCTCCTTCCCTTCTTTGGCAACGTGCACATCGCGTATGTTCCCGCCAAGGACCGGATCACCGGATTCAGCCACCTGGTCCGGGTGGTGGATATTTTTTCCCACCGGCCCCAGCTTCAGGAGCGGCTTACCACCGATATCGCCGATGCCCTGGTCGAGGTGCTTCGTCCGAGGGGGGTGTTGGTGGTCATCGAGGCGGAGCAGATGTGTCTGACGATGCGGGGCATCAAGAAACCCGGAATTCTTACGATGACCTCGGCGATGCGGGGGATTTTGCGCCAGGAAGCCACGCGCATGGAGGCCTTCTCGATGATTATGGGGAAGGCGCGTTTATGAGCGGGCGGCTGTTTTACCGATTCAAAGAAACAGGAACGCGGGCAAGTGGGCTGAATAACCTTATTCAAAAGGAGGCGGCAATGCGTGGTACCTCTCTCAAAAACATAGTCATTCGATCGGCTCTGATTATGACGATCTCGTTGGTTGCCGTGCTTTCAAATGCATGGGCAGCGTCTGATCAGGTTGGGGATTTTCCAATCCGCAATCCGCAATCCGCAATCCGCAATTCAATGGAGCTTCCCACGGGCCTGGATCCCATTCAGACCGCGCTCAAAGAGGCTTTTGCGGCGAATGTGTCCGGGAAGATGGCCCAGATCGCGGAGCAGATTCCCCAAAAGTCTCCGAAGAAGGCGCTGTTGTTCTCGGCCCTGATTCCCGGCGCGGGTCAGATCTATGGCGGGAAGCTTCTCAGGGGCGCGGTGTTTCTAACGATAGATGCCGCGCTTTTGACGGGGTATGTGGTGCTGGATAAGAAAGGCGGCGACCTCGAGGACGATTTTAAGGCGTATGCGGATCGGTACTGGGATGTGGATGAGTATCTGGTATGGAAGGATCAATATGTTTCGGCAACGGGAGATACGATGTTGTTTACGCATGGGTTGCCGCGGGATAGCGCCGGAGAGGTGCAGAAAACGCAGCAGTATTACGAGATGATCGGAAAATACGATCAGTTCAGAGTGGGCTGGGAGGATTACCCCGACGATCTCAAGTCCATCACCTATGCCGATTCGGTGTTGATAACAGAGGACCGATTGGACTATATGGATCAGCGGGACGACAGCAACCGCTATTTGAAACGAGCGGGCTATGTGACCGGGGCGATCTTTTTCAATCACATCATAAGCGCCATTGACGCAGCGCGGCAGGTGAGCGGATCGCGGGAGGAGCAGGCGCGGTCGGAGCGGCGCGTGAAGGTGCGGATGGCGGTGTGGGAGGAGGGGGGAGAGCCATTCCCGGCCTTGGTGGTATCGAAGCGGTTTTGAGGGGAAACCACTCACCGCAAAGGCGCAAAGGACGCAAAGAACCCCTCTAGGGGGTGTCTTTTTCGTGTATTTCGTGGTGAGCATAAGAAAATGATTCTTTCCAAGAGCTTACCGCTGAGTTAGCTAAAATTGGACTTTTGAGAGAGACGATGAAAGGTGATCAGTGCGAGTTCTGTGAGGGAGAAATGAAACAACGGCGCGTTTTGGCCCGGTTTCGCTTTAATGGGCAGACGATTTACGTCGAAAACGTGCCTGCTTGGGTGTGCAACAAGTGTGGCGAGCAGTATGATACTCCACCGAAAAGCTTGCCCTGAGCCTCGAAGGGATGCAAAGGGCAAAGATGCTTGATATTATTATAGTTGGCTTCGTTATGAGTGTCTTCGGATTAGGGTTGGGTTTCTATCTTCGATCGCACAGTAAGCCATAGCCAAAGGGAGCATCGTTCATTCGTTTCGGAGGACAAAGGAATGCGTCGTATTATAGCGTGCCTTTCAATAGTCGTTTTGCTCACTGCGGGAATCGGGGCGAGTTCCCCTTCTGCGCGGGAAGCGTCGCGGAAGAAGGCGTTTTTTCTGTCTTTGCTGATCCCCGGCGCCGGGCAGTATTACGTGGGCGAGAAAGGGTGGGCGAAGACGTTTCTTCTGAGCGAAGGGCTGTTGTGGCTGGGATACGCAGGATTCCGGGAATACGGGTCCTGGCGGGAGAATGACTATCGAGTGTTCGCCTCAGTACATGCGGGCGTAAATCCGGAGGGGAAGGACGCGGAATTCTTCGACGACGTGGGGTTTTACGACAGCGTATTCGAGCGCAACCGGGTGGCTCAATGGGAGGAAGGACCAAAGGCCCTTTTGTATGCGGAGGGCTCCCAGCCGTCGTGGGCATGGGACAGCGAAGCTTCGAGGCTCACCTTTCGTTCGCTTCGTAGTTCGAGCTTGAC
Organism: Candidatus Latescibacteria bacterium 4484_107; assembly: GCA_002059205.1. Taxonomy (GTDB): domain Bacteria; phylum Latescibacterota; class 4484-107; order 4484-107; family 4484-107; genus 4484-107. The sequence goes on along the minus strand of MVCQ01000002.1, from coordinate 11,800 downwards.
GGCGCGTGAAAGGTCGCTCTATGTGGTGGGAGGCATTATCCTGAATCACGTGATGAGCGCAATTCAGGCGGCCCGAAGCGCGTCCTCCGGCGGCGAGGAGATGCAATTGGGACAATGCAGGCCCGATGTGAGGCCGGGACGTTTGGGGGTGGTGTGGATTCGTAGATTTTGACCATTGGCCCTTGGGCGATCCTTAATTTTGACCGGTACCCGCAGTCTGGTGTAAGGGCGATCCTTAATTTTGACCGGTACCCGCAGTCTGGTGTAAGGGCGATCCTTGTGATCGCCCTTTTTTGGAGGGATGCGGGGCAAAACCAGGATTTGTCCTTACGGACAAGGAATCGAACAAAAATGAATAGTCACGAATTGTTTTCCAAAATGGAAGGGCCGTGCCTTGCAGAAGGCAGCTGCGAAGGGGCCGCCTTCCTCCATCCCTTCACCCGGAAAGTGCTGCCCAACGGACTCACAGTGTACGTCAAGGAGGTGCACGAAACGCCCATCGTGGCCGTGTATTTCTGGGCGCGCACGGGTTCGGCGAACGAGCCGGAGGAGATCAACGGGATCGCGCACTTCTTTGAGCATATGTTCTTCAAAGGAACGGAGAAGCGCGGCGTGGGCGAAATGGATCGGGCGATCAAGGCCCTGGGGGGCCACAACAACGCATTCACCGCGATGGAAACTACCGCGTATTACGTGGTGGTGCCGAGCGAGCACTTCGCCACGGCTTTCGATATTCTGTACGATGCGATGGGGCATTCTGTGTTCGACCCGGAAGAGATCGAGAAGGAGCGGCAGGTGGTCGTCGAGGAGATCCGTCGGAGGGACGACTCGCCGGAGGATCGGTTGATCACGGTGTTTTTGAATACGATCTTCGAGGGGACGCCCTACGCGCGGCCCGTGTTGGGAACCGTCGAAAGTCTGAACCGGATAGATCGCGAGGCCTTCGTGCGCACGCTCCACGATTTCTACGTGCCCAATAACGTCACTGTGGTCGTGGTGGGCGACGTGCGGACAGATCCGGTTCTCGCCCGGATCGAGCAGACTACGCAAGCGTGGGAGCCCAATTCATCTGTTCCGGACCGGTGTGCTTCGATCTCCTTCGTGCCTCAGACGACTGTTCGGACGAGGGAGATGGAGATGGACGTCCATCAGCTGTACTGGATGATGGGTTTCCCGAACATGGGCCGGCTCGATCTTTTGGATATGTACGTGTTGGACGTGGCGTCCACGATCCTCGGAGGCGGACGAAGCTCCCGGCTCTACCGGCGTCTGGTGGAGCAGGAGGGATTGGTGACCTCGGTGCATGCGTGGGTTTTGTCGCTTACCCGGGCGGGTATTTTCGCCGTGGAGGCGCACTTTCCTATAGAGCATCGTGCGCGCGTGGAGAAGATCGTCTTCGAGGAGATCGAGCGTATGAAGCGCGAAACGGTTTGTTCCGGAGAGTTGGAACGCGCCAAAACGATGCTGATCACGGACTTTGCTTATAGCAACGAGACGGATGCGGACCTCGGGGAGACCATCGGACACTATGCGACCATTGCCGCCGTCGAGGAGGCGGTGACCTATCCGGATCGGATTCGAGCGGTCACGGAGGAGGACGTCCGAAAAGCATTCGAGCGCTATTGCGATTTTGGGGCTTATACGCTGTGCGCTATCAAGCCCAATGGTTCGTAGTGAGGACTGGGGATTGGTGATTGAAGCCACGCTTCGGAGAAAATATGATAAAATGCACGGTGCTGAAAAACGGATTGAAAATCCTGACCAAAGCCTCAAAGGCCAACGACATCGTGGCCGTGGGCGTGCTGCTTCGGATGGGTTCCCGGTACGAGACCGACGAACAGGCCGGGCTGTCCGATCTGACTCAGCATCTATTGTTGAAGGGCACGGAGAGTCGGACGGCGGAGGCGCTGGCTGTTCAGATGGATTCGGAGGGGATCCGGCTGTCGGCCTCGGCGGGAAAGGACTACGGCGCGGTCGCGTTGTTGACCACGTCGGAGCATCTCGGCAAGGGGCTGGAACTCCTTTTCGATGTGTTGAAGCACGCCCGTTTTCCGGAGGACAAGGTCGTTCAGGAGAAGGAGATGGTCCTGCGGCGCATCAAAGCCCGGAGGGATCACCTGCTGAGTCGCGCGATGGATCAGTTGGTGGAAACGTATTATCAGCGTCATCCGTATCACAAGCCCATCCTGGGCTATCCGGAGACCGTCGAACGCTTTGATCGGGCCCGGATCGTGGATTTTTACCGAACCCATTTCGTTCCCAACAACATGCTTTTCTCTGCGGTGGGAAATTTTGACGACCAGGCGTTGATCGGACAGATCAAGACCAAATGGGGTAACGCGCCGTTGCGCCCGTTGCCCTCTTTTCCGGAGGCCGCGCTTCCTGTCCGCGACGCGCCCGAAGCGGCCTTTGAGGAGCGGGACAATCATGCCGCGTGGATCGCCATCGGATATGATGCGCCGGCGCTCGGGCATCCGGATTACGCCGCGATGACGGTGCTGGACGCCATCCTCGGAGGCTCGATGAGTTCGCGGCTTTTTGCCGAGCTTCGGGATAAGCGAAGTCTGGCCTATCAGGTGGGCTCCCACTATGCCGTGCACCCGGACGCAAGCCTCTACGCGATGTATATCGGAACGAGTGAAGAACGATTTGCGGACGCACGGGATGGCGTGCTGAACGAGGTGGAGAAGTTGCGTTCGGAGCCGGTATTGGCGGAGGAACTTCGGACCGCGAAGACCTACTTGAAGGGCACCTTCGTGATGGGCCAGGAGCGGAATGCCGCACAAGCCACTCTGATGGCCGCGTATGAATTTTTGGGGCTGGGCTATCCATTTATAGAGGAGTATCCGAAGCGGATCGAGAGGGTCACGAGGGAGGATGTGTTGCGGGTCGCCCGGACTTATTTCTCCGGGCCTTATACACTGGGAGCGGTGCGACCGAGGATAAAAAATGCGCAAAATCTTCAGGAAAATGGGGTGAGTGAGGGGACTTGAACCCCCGGCCCCCAGGGCCACAACCTGGTGCTCTAACCACCTGAGCTACACCCACCACAAGGATTGCCTGAATTTCAAAGATTGCCAAGAGTGCCAAAATTGGCGGGAAAGGGGGCTTCCGTGTTCACAATGAAGCATTCACCATTCATAATTTTAAATTGCAAATTGTGAATGTTTAATTGTTAATTTCAAGGCCATTGCGTCATTACAATGAAGGGCTATCTGAAAAGATGGGGTGAGTGAGGGGACTTGAACCCCCGGCCCCCAGGGCCACAACCTGGTGCTCTAACCACCTGAGCTACACCCACCGCAGAGATTGCCTTGATTTCAAAGATTGCCAGGATTGGGGTGAAAAGCTGGCACGCCCGGCAGGACTCGAACCTGCGACCCTCTGCTTAGAAGGCAGATGCTCTATCCAGCTGAGCTACGGGCGCGGAAGGATGAATGTTTAAGTCATAATTTATCCCAAAACTCTTCAATACTTCTTTTTATATCAGCCCACAGAGCTTGAAGATCATCTATCAGCTCCAACATCTTCTCGCCTTTGAGCTGAAACCCATATCCACTTACAAAGCGATGTCTGAAATTTCTATAAGGATGTAATCGCGCTATGATCTCTTGGTCAAATACTGCCATTTTCCCGTTGGGAGGATGAAAGGACAAACCAAGAAGTTCCTTGTGCCAACTTCCTCCTTTAGGCATAGTACCGTAGTAAGTTTTGCTTATACGCTTCAAAATATTCTCTATTCCGTTGTAAAAATTCATTAAATACGTCCCCATCGCTGGTTCGGTAGAATAATTCTTTATCCGGGGATCAAATTGTTTTCTGAGCTTTCGGAGTCTTTCCAACGTCTCTTCTATGGCTCTTTGCTCATCCAAGACATCTTCTCTGAGTTCCTTATACCCCTTGTTCATAAAGCATTTTCCCCTTAGATAAAATCCTTTCATGAAGATGATTTCTTACATCGTCCAAATCAACGATATCCACTTCATCCTCTACCGCCATAGAGATTTTTCCATAATACTTAAAAAACTTTCCAGGTTCCACTCCGCTGACGGCTATATCAATATCCTGCGCCGAGTTTATGTCCTCGAGGCACGATCCAAACAAGCACACTTTCTTTGCCCCAAAGTCTCTGCTAATATCAACGATTTTAGATAGTTCTTCTTTAAGAGATGCTTCTGTCATTATTACACCTCTATTGTTTGGAAGGCAGATGCTCTATCCAACTGAGCTACGGGCGCGGAAGGATGACGAAGCTACGAGATCTTTGAAGTGGGCTGATTTTCTCCAGAGTCAGCCTCCAGAGTGCCCCTGTAATTTTTTGCTTGAAAAATCGTGTTTAAGGACATTCCCACCATCGCCAGGCTGAGAAGGCCATTAGATAAGACGATGTATGTGACGCTTCTTCCTGCATTCAGATTCATCCGTACAAGCATCATTTTGGCTCCAAGAACGAATGCCGCTCCATAGAGGCAGATCAGCCGTACTGTTGTAAACCGCCAGATGGTTCTCATAGTAGCCTCTTCCGACCGTCCTCCAAGTCTGAGGCTAGGCAAATCCAAAAACATCAAGAACAAAATCCAGACAGAAAAAACCTGGTCGGGGTGAGAGGATTCGAACCTCCGACTTCGTGCTCCCAAAGCACGCGCGCTAACCGGGCTGCGCCACACCCCGAAACGGCTTCTAAAGTACCAAAAAAAGCGCAAAAAGTCAAGAGAAAACAAACCGGACTCCGAGAGGTCTTTCTCAGCGTTCTTTGCGGTCTCTGCGGTAAATGCCCTTTAACATAGAGGAGAAAATAGCCGATGACAACACCTCGCATTCAGGTAGCGTTTCAGGGAGCGTTGGGCGCATACAGCGAATTGGCCGCGCGGGAGTTTTTCCCAGAAGACATCGAAGTGGCGCCGGAAGTCACCTTCGACGAGGTCTTTGAGAAGGTGGAAGCGGGCGCGGTTCCCTATGGGATCGTGCCCATCGAGAATTCCCTGGCAGGCAGCATCCACCAGAACTACGATTTGCTGTTGGAGCACAAATTGTGGATCGTGGGAGAGATCAAGCTGAGGATCGTGCACCATCTAATTGTGCATCCCGGCGTGGGCCTTGCGGATCTCAGAAAGGTGGTTTCGCATCCCCAGGCCCTGTCTCAGTGCCGGGATTTCCTGCGCGGCCTGGAGGGCGTGGAGGCCGTCCCTGTGTACGACACGGCCGGCGCGGTGCGTCTGATCCGGGAGGAGAAGGCGATGGACACCGGGGCCATTGCCAGCGCGCAGGCGGCGGAGGATTACGGATTGGAGATTCTCGAAAGCGGGATCGAGAGCAACCACGAGAATTTTACCCGCTTCCTGATCGTGGCGCGGGAGCGGAAGACACAGGCGCAGGATCCAAAAACCTCCATCGTGTTTTCCGCCAAGAACATCCCCGGCGCGTTGTTCAAGAGCCTGAGTGTATTTGCGCTCAGGGACATCGATCTGCTGAAAATCGAATCCCGGCCCCTGCACGGCAGCCCCTGGCAATATCTCTTCTACCTCGACTTCGAGGGGGATGCGGAGGAGGAGCGGTGTCAGCGCGCGCTCGGACATTTGGAGGAGATCGCCACGTTTCTGAGGATATTGGGTTCCTACGAAAAAGGCAAAGTAGCGGATGGACGGCTCCATAAGAGGCGGGCGTCAAGCGGCCAAAGAAAAGACAGGTAGAGGTAAAGGCAAAGGTAGAGGTAGGCGGAGAGAACCATCCGCAATTTAGGCTTTGACCTTTCATTGGAAGCCAGAGAAAAAAAGGAATTTTTTTCGGAAATGCCAGGGAAGACCTGATCCGTTGTGAAAGTAACAACCTCCCGCAGGTTTATAACCTGCGAGAGGTTAGAGACAGGAGCACATGATGACACCTCCGAGTATCCCAAATCCGATCCCGACTAAAGGCGACCTGCGGTCTATGCTGACCCACCACCTGCTCGACCGCAGCCTGAAAAGGTTGCGCGATGCGGACGCGCGAAGAAAAGAGGCGTTCGATAGAGGCGACTGGAAAGCATATATCGCATCCGTCCGCCGGCACATCCGGGAGGCCTTCGGGGAGATGCCCTTCGGGAAAGACGGCGGCCCGTTGAATCTCCGCCTTGTCAGCACGTTCGAGACTCCGCACTGCCGGATCGAGAACGTCCTCTTCGAATCCTTCCCCGGCTGGCAGGTGAATGCCTCTGTGTTTGTCCCACACAGCCCAGGCCCGTTTCCGGCCGTGGTGATTCCGGTGGGACACAGCGGCAAGCACTATGCGAACTATCAGATTCCCGCGCAGGCTTTTGCCAAACTCGGCTACCTTGCGGTGCTGTTCGATCCACCGGGGCAGGATTCGGAGAAGAAGCCCGGCAACGATCATTTCAGCGACGGGGTGCGCACGTTTCTGACGGGCTGTTCCTCCCAGCGTTATTTTGTGTTGGATGCCTTGCGCTGCATAGACTATCTCGAAACGCGCGAGGACGTGGATCTATCCCACGGAGTCGGGATGACAGGCGTGAGCGGCGGCGGACAGACCACGTTGTTCGCCACCCTTTTTGACGCACGGATCGCATGTCAGGGGCCGAGTTGCTGTCTCTGCCGCATGGCCGATCATCCGGTGGGGGACGCTTACGCAACGTGCGCCGAATCCATGTGGTCGGGCCGGATCGCGGCGGGCGTGGATGAGACAGACATACTGCTGGCGGGCATTCCTACGCCGACGCTCTACATGGCGGGCAAACAGGACGAGGTATTTCAGATCGAATGGTCGCGGGCACTGGCCCAAACCGTAGGGGAGTGCTTCGCTTTGGCGGGCATCGAGGATCGCTTCCGTTTCTTCGAGGATGAAGGCGGGCATGCGTACACACTCGCTCAGGTGGCGCAGTTTGCCGCGTGGATGAACCGATGGATGCGCAAAGATCCGGAACGCGCCGTGCCGCACTTGGACCCCGAAGCATTCGCGATGCTCGATTACGAGATGCTGAAATGTCGTCCCGCGCCGGAAGAGAATATGTTCACCCTGAACCGGGCCATCGCGCGCGACCTGAAATCCAGCCGCGATCCGAAGCCGGAACGGGAGGCCCTTCGGCAGGCCGTCCAAAGGGTGATCGGTGCGCCCACGCATGCGGGTCAATGGGAGGAGTCCGCGCCGTTTCAGCTCTGGATGCAGAACTACCACGAAGTGCTGTTTACCACGGAGCAGTTCGAGATTCCGGCCACGCTCCTCAGACCGGTGGAAAAACCGCTGACCGGAAGCGGGAAATGGATCGTGTATATGGACGCTGATCCGGGAAAAGAACGTGGATCCCGGCGATATTATCCTAATGGGCCAGGGACTCGGCGGCGTGGTGGCACTGCTTTCCGGCGCGCTGTGTGAGGGAATCGGCGGGATCGTCTGCTGGTCCTCGCTCGGAAGCTTTCAATCTTTGGCAGAAGAAGAAAACACCACGTGGCCGTCGGCCGCCTTCTTACCGGATGTGCTACGCGCTTTCGACCTTCCGGAGGTGGTGCGCGGGTTGGCCCCATGTCCGGTGTTGATATTGAATCCATTGGATGCCGGGCAGCGTTCGTTGTCCGCCTCCGAAGCTGCGTCTTTGTTCTCTCCAACAGGTGATACCGTCCAGATTGTCCCGGAGTGTCAATTTCCGGATGCGGTGAGACAAATTTGGAATTTGATAAAGGGGGAATCTTAGTCTGCATTGTTCATAAATTTTGGATGATGTGACCCGGCTTCAGGCTGTTCTTAAAAAATAGCATTTAGAAACCGAAAATCCAAGATACGTTGCTGCACAAAAGCAAAAGAGGGTTTTGGGCAAATTTGTGAATAATGCAGGGGGGATGTCCCGTCAGGGACAGGATATTTATAGCATTGGGGAATAGCCGAAAACCTTCCCAAAGTCCCGTGAGGGACGAAATAACCACGGCAAAAACATAATGACGAAAGGCGCATTCGGTCGGAAGGAGATTGGATAAACATGCCGTCCCTACGGGACTGGAAAAAGGTTTTTTTTGGTTTGTTTTGCTATAACTATTTTGTCCCTGACGGGACAGGCCTGGACCTAGTGAATAATCCATGACCCACAAAAAACGATTCTATGCCACCATCTAACCGGACCTCAACGAAGAAAGGAGATCATATTATGACCATTCCAAAAAAAGGAACAGAGTGGTTCGCCGATGACGGCGCAAGCCACGCGATCTACGGTCTTATCCGGCCTCAGGCATGGCATCACGAGGGAAGGACCTATATCGTTTACATGGGGAAAATGAATGCGCCTCAGATCACCTATTACGATCACGCGCAAAGGCAGTGGTCCCAGATCGTGCCTGCCGGAGTCAATCCCCTCGGCGACAAAGATACGCATGGAGCGCCGGCCATGCTCATTGACCGGGAAGGCTTCATTTTGCTCTTTTTCGGATCGCACGGCGGCGCGCAAAAATATGTGCGATCCAAACGTCCGGGCGACATCACCGAATGGGAACCGATGCCCGATATTACAGGCAGCGGGACCTATCCTTTCCCCGTGCTGATGGCGGATGGAACGATGCTCCTCTTCATGCGGAAGGGATGGCACGACAGCCCATGGTTTGAGATCCGCTCGGATGATGGCGGATTGAGCTGGAGTGAACCCAAGGACATCGCCAGTTTCGTGCCGCAGGGAATCTATGCGTCCTTCTGGCCCGGCTCGGATGGCAGAACCGTTCACTGCACGTTTGTTCATGATGACCTGACCCAAACCCCGGAGTGGGAAAACCGCCGTCATTGTTTCTACATGATGCGCGACGTGGATGGGCGTTGGAAGTCGGTAAAAGGGGACGCGCTGGACCTTCCGGTCGGCATCGAGACTGCGTTTGGAAAGTGCCTCGTGGCGCGGACCGATCCGCCCACGCACGGCAATGTGGGCTGTATCGGGGTGGATCAAAACAATCGTCCCACCATCGTATTTCTACACGGCGAGGTTTCGAAAGCCGACTTTACCTTGAAATGCGCGCGCTGGACGGGAACCGGGTGGGCTATCTGGAATATCACCCGGACAGATGACGCATTCGATAATTACTGTGCAATCTTTCCCGATGACAACGACAGGATCCGGGTGTATCTAATAGCCGGTGGATCGGACACCACAACAATCAAACGCGGGGGAGACCTCCAACTCTGGTCGAGCGAAGACGGGGGGAGGACCTGGAATAAAGAGAAAGACATCATCACGCGCGCCGAAACATCTGAGCTATACGCGAATCCGGACGCCGTCGTGCATGGCCACCCCGATGGAAGGATCGTCTTTTGCAGTTGGCATCACGGGATCACCAAAAATATCATCAATGGGAAAGTGATCCTGAAAGGCTATCGCTCCGACGATTTTACGCATCGAGTATTCCTGTTTGGCGATTCAGGGTTTCTGGGCAGAGCGTAAGAACAAGCGGGAGGATCATGGCATACAAAGGCAGCAGGCGGAAGGAGGATAATGACCCTATGACCCACAAAGAACGATTTTACGCCACCATCGAACGGAGGCCGGTGGACCGGCCCGCGAGCTGGCTGGGCCTACCCGTGCCGGACGCGCACAAAGGGCTGTTCGACTATTTCGGTGTAAACAGCGTGGATGCGCTGAAGGTTAAAATTGACGATGACGTGTATCCGGTGGAGCTTCCCTATCATTCGCCCACAAGCGATGCCATTTACGCGGCCTTTAACTTTGCCAAAAAAAGAAAGTCCGGTGAAAAAGAACGGACCCTGACCGCTCCCGGCTTCTTTGAAGAGGTTACCGATCCCGCCCGCGTGGAGGAGTTTGACTGGCCGGATCCAGTCCGATACATTGATCCTGAGGCGTGCCGGAAAGTCGTAGCGGAAGCGCCGGAGAATGATGCGGTTCTCGGCGTGGTGTGGTCCGCGCATTTTCAGGATGCCTGCGCCGCTTTCGGCATGGAAACCGCGCTGGTGACCATGATGACGGAACCCGACATGTTCCGGGCCGTCATCGACCGCATCACGGATTTCTATCTTCAGGCCAACGAGATCTTCTATCGTGCGACGGAAGGCCGGTTAGACGCCGTGCTCATCGGAAACGATTTCGGAAGTCAAACCGCGTTGATGCTGTCTCCCGATCTGATCCGGGCGCAGGTCTGGCCGGGAACCGGGAAACTCATTGACCAGGCCAAGGAGTACGGGCTGAAGGTGATCCATCACGCGTGCGGCTCTATCTATGACATCATTCCGGATTTGATCGAGCTGGGCGTGGATGCGATTCATCCCATACAGGCGCTCGCGAAGAATATGGAGGCGTCCCGTTTGCGGAAGGAGTTCGGGGATCAGGTGTCCTTCTGCGGCGGCGTGGATGCCCAGCGGTTATTGGTGCAGGGCACGCCCGACCAGATCAGATGTAAGGTACACGAGTTAAAAAGGCTGTTTCCAACGGGGCTGATTATCTCGCCGAGTCACGAGGCCATTTTGCCCGATATTAATCCTGCAAACGTAGAAGCGCTTTTCGATGCCGTATCGAACACCGAAAAACACTGAAGAACCCCGGAAAACCGTTTTTTCGGTGTGTTTCGGTGTCCCTCGGTGTTGAATCTCTCACAACTGCAAAACCCGTAGAATCCATCCACAAATACGGAGGCACCCCATGAAACGCTATGGATCATTGATCAGGGTTCGACCGGATCAATTTGAGGAGTACAAACGTCTGCACGCGCATGTCTGGCCGGAAGTATTGCGGATGATCGAAGCATGCCACATCCGCAACTACTCGATTTACCACAAGGATGGCTTCCTGTTCAGCTATTTCGAGTACGTGGGCGACGACTACGAGGGCGATATGGCGAAGATGGCCGCCGATCCCACCACGCAGAAATGGTGGGACGTTTGCAAGCCCTGTCAGGAACCTTTGGAGACGCGGGCCGAAGGCGAATGGTGGGCGGGTATGGAGGAGGTTTTTCATACGGATTAGGGATCGTTGAAAGAACAAAAACCCTTTGGCATGGCACGCTCGCCTTTGCCCGGCATGGTGTATATTACGACACCAAAAATGGAACCATCCAATTAACTAGGAAACCATATGTTAGAGGACATCATGGTGGAAGAAACAAAGGTCGTCCTGCGACGCCTACGGCCCGAAGATGCAGGCGCGCTGGTCAAATTCTATAACGGATTGAGTGAGGCTTCCAAGCGGACTTTTCGACCATTGGGGATTACGACGCAATTAGCGGATTGTAAAGCCGTCATTCAGGAGAACAGGCCCGAATCAGGCAGGAAATATGACCTGGTGGCCGTGCGTGGACCCCGGATTGTGGGGTGGAGTTTCCTGTGGGAGTTGAAATCGGAGGAGCCGATCTTTGGTCTGGGAATCGCTGATGCGCATCAGGGCAAAGGCTTGGGGAGCGCCCTCATGGATCGTGTGATGAAGACGGCTCGCGAGCGTGGGTTGAGGAAGATTTTCCTGACCGTAGTCAAGGACAATGAAGTAGCGTGGAAGATGTACGAAAAACACGGATTCGTCCGATACGGGGAATATTACGACGCCAAGGATGCGCTGCACTATTTCCGCATGGCCGCTGAACTTGAGCAATGAAGGACAGGCTGCCTTTCAAGGTAAGGATGCAACGACGTTCGAATTCGACGGAGCCGGTCCGGTCTGGCTCCGTCGGCTATGCGGATTGCCCTGTGGATTCGGCGGTCGGAACGAGGGGCCGCCGAGGGCGCGGGGTCTGACGGTGCTCGATACGAATATCGGACGCTTCGAGGCCGACGGTTTGACGTTGGCGAAAAAGGAATTTGATGGGGACTCGGCTTCGTTTGTCTGGTCCGCGGGAGA
>MVCQ01000072.1 GCA_002059205.1 Candidatus Latescibacteria bacterium 4484_107 | reverse complement strand
GTGCGCTCGAAAGGGCTCTTGTTGCGAAGCGCGCAGATCCTGCGTGCGATCCGACGCGACCATCGCTCCTCCCCGTAACCACGGAACACATCGAAAAGCGCCTGCTCCGAATAGCTGTTCACCACATCCGCCGCGGTCCGAGTGCGCTCCGTTTGCCCCATGCGCATATCCAGGGGCCCATCCTGCCTATAGCTGAATCCCCGTCCGGCGCGATCTATCTGATGAGAAGAAACACCGAGATCGAACAACACGCCGGATACTTCCCCGATTTCCAATTCCTTCAACATTGTTCCCATCTCCGAAAAAGGGGCGCGTTTCAGGACCACGCGATCCCCGAATCGCCGCAGACGCTCCGCCGCCTCCGCAAGCGCTTCCTCATCCCGATCCATGCCGATCAAACGCCCCTGCTCCGTCAGACGATCCAACAGCGCCTCCGCGTGCCCTCCTCCTCCCACGGTAGCGTCCACATAGATGCCATCCCCGTCCGTCATCCAGTGGCCGACTACCTCCTCCCGCATCACCGGGAGATGGTAGCGGGAACGACCCCCACATCTGTGATCAAAGGAGGTTTTCGATTCCAATGTTTTCCGCCGTTTCCGCGAAGTGTTCGTCCGCGTCTTGCATGTACTGCTCGTATCGCTCCGGATTCCACAACTCGAACTTGCCCAACACCCCGATTGCCGTGGCCTGATCCTCGATGCCCGCTATCTCCAATAGATTCTTGGGAATCGCGATCCGTCCCTGGCGATCCACTTTGGTCTGCGCAGCCTGAGAGAGGAGAAGGCGTATAAACTGACGATCATTCTTCTTTGTCGAGGAAAGACGCCGCAATCCGTCCTTGACCCGATTCCAGTCATCCAACCCATACACCGACAGACAACCGTCTAAGCCACGCGTCACCACAAACGTATCGTTGGCTTCTTCCGGAAGCGCCTTCCGAAAGGCCGCGGGCACATAGAGCCGTCCTTTGGGATCAATCACATTGTCGTGTTTGCCGTAAAAATCCGCCATCTGGGTTTCCTCAATACAGGACGATTATTCTTTTATTTCCCTCTGCGATCTTTGCGTCTTTGCGGCAAGATTTCGACTTTTTTCGATTGAATCCATCTTGACAAACCGCCGCTTCGGTCTTATATTAGTAGTCACTCTTCCCACGAAGCCCGGGCGTTTATTTGAGCATGGATCCTCTGCGCCGCGAAGTGCTGGACAGGATGAAAAGGTTTTCTGATTTCAGAACTTTTTATAACATCTTGAGACTCAAAAAGTTATATCGTAGAACCATCATTATCCACAATGCACCACTTTGCACCACCCATCAATAATAATGCTTTTTTTTTGAAAGTCAAGAAAAAAATGCATTCCTTCCAAAAAAAAATAAAAATAAGCACTTAGTCCGTAAAAATACTGCACAAAAGGGCAGTGGATCGGCTCCCTCAAAAAATCCTATCATTCCCTTTTTATATGCGACGGGAACTATGCAGGCACAGGGGAATCAGCAAACCATTCCCGTGATCTGAGCCTTTTGCCGGGAGCCAACGACATAATTCCCAAGAATCTTCGTTCCGCAAATCAGAAAATCACGACCAAACCACTCTGTGCCTCTGTGCCGTCATGCCCACCTGAGCAATACCCATTTATAATGATACGAAATCCGAAGGAGCGACGATGCGTCCGACCTACGCGGAAATCAACTTAGGAGCCATCCGAAGCAACGTCCGGGAAGTCCGGAGTGAGGTGGGGTCTCTAACCAGAATACTGGTGGCGGTAAAGGCCAATGCCTATGGCCACGGGTTGGAGCAGGTGGCTCAAGCGGTGCTGCGGGCCGGAGCCAACGTATTGGGCGTAGCCTTCCTCGAGGAGGGCATCGAGCTGAGGCGGCTGGGCATCGGAGCACCCATCCTGATCCTCGGAAGCGAGTTGCCGGAGCGGGCCGACGAAATCGTGCGATGGGGACTGACCGCGACGGTGTGCACGCACGAATTGGCCGTGGCGCTTTCGACGGCGGCGAGAGGGCAGCATCGCAGGGTTCAGGTGCACCTTAAGGTGGATACCGGAATGGGACGCATCGGACTGAAAACTGGGGAAATCCTGAGCTTTCTGGAGGCGATCTCCGAACTCGATCACCTCGTGCTGGAGGGCGTTTACACCCATTTCCCGGTGGCCGATGCGTATAACGAGCGATATACTCTGGGCCAGATCCGACGTTTCGGCGAGGTGGTGCGAAAAATACGAGCGCATGGAATCTGTATCCCCATCACCCATGCCGCCAACAGCGCAGCGATCATACGTTATCCGGACGCGCACATGGATATGGTGCGACCGGGCCTGATGATCTATGGATTAAAGCCTTTCCGGGGAGCAGGGCTTCAGATCCAGTTGAAACCCGCGCTGACCCTGAAATCCCACGTCTGTTTCCTCAAAACCGTGCGCGCAAAAACAGCCATCGGGTACGGACGCACCTTCATAGCCAAAAAGCAATCCCGGATCGCCACGATCCCGGTGGGGTACGGAGACGGATATCGTCGGAGCCTCTCCAATCGGGGGCAGGTGTTGATCCGAGGAAAACGAGCCCGGATCGTAGGCAACATCTGTATGGATCAGATGATGGTGGACGTGACGCAAATCAAGGGTGTGCGAGTGGGTGACGAGGTGATTCTGATCGGAGAACAGGGAACCGAACGCATCTCGGCGGAGGAGATCGCCAGACTCTGCTCAACGATCAACTACGAAGTGGTGTGCGCCCTCGCTCAGCGCGTGCCGAGAGTGTATGTAGATCGTTGAAAGAACGACGGTTCCTTTGTCAGCTGCCAGTTGTCAGTTGCCAGCGAGAGGATTGGGTGCTGAAGGCTGAGAACTGAAAACTTCCCCCATTCTCCAAGTATATGAGATGAACACGATGCCTAAATCAACGCTTGCATCCTACGAGGAGGCCGCCGCCTTTATCTTCAAGCTGACGAACTACGAAAAGACGGCCGATTACAAATACGACAACGCCTTCAAATTGGATCGCGTCTTCTCCCTCCTGGATCTTGTGCACAATCCGCACCAACGGCTCGAGGCCATCCACATCGCCGGCACCAAAGGCAAAGGCTCCACCGCCGCGATGATTGCGAGCATCCTGAGCGCGGGAGGCTTTAGGGTGGGACTCTATACGTCCCCCCATCTCGTATCCTTCCGGGAGCGGATCCGCGTGGACGGCCGCCGGATTCCAAAAGAAGATTTTGCCGCGCTCACAAACCAACTCCGGCCCTTTATCACGCCGCCGACGGAGATCCAACGATGCAGCCACTCTTTCTTCGATGTGCTCACGGTGATGGCATTTTTATACTTTGCGCGTCGAGAGGTGGACGTGGCGATCCTCGAAGTGGGTATGGGCGGGCGTATCGATGCCACCAACGTGATCCATCCCAGGGTGTGTGTGATCACGCCCATCAGTTTCGATCATACCCGGCACCTCGGGTCGAATTTGGCCGCCATCGCGGTTGAGAAGGCGGGGATCATCAAGCCGGCCTGTCCCACCGTGACGGCCCCTCAGCCTTCGGAGGCCATGGAGGTGATCCGTCGGGTCGCCCGCGAGCAAAACGCGCCGCTGATCGAGGTGGGAACGGATGTGACTTGGAGAAAGGAAGTGGAGGAAGGTGAGAAAGGAGACGCCCGATTTGAAATCACGGGAACACGAGGGGTCTATCCGGATCTGCGGATTCCGCTGTTGGGCGATCATCAACGCATCAATGCGGCAACAGCCATAGCGGCGCTCGAAGCGTTCGGGAAGTCAGGTCGTGCGCTTTCGGAAACGACGATCCGGGCCGGACTGGCCGGGACGAGGGCGCTCGGAAGGATCTCCGTAATCGGGAAACAGCCCACGGTTGTGTTGGACGTGGCGCACAATCCCGCATCGTTTCTAAAACTGCGGGAGACCTTAGAGAAGTCCTTCGACTTCAAGCGGCTCCTTTTGGTGTTCGCCCTCCACAAGGATAAGGACGTGGATGGGATCGTGCAGGAGTTCGCTCCCATCGTGGATTATGTGTTCCTGCCCGCCATAGATTCGCCGCGCATCCGTCCCAAAGAAGAACTTCGGAGGGGGTTCGAGCAGCGCCACATTCCGTGCGCCGAAACGCCCACCGTGGCCGAGGCGATTTCCTCGGCTCAACGTGCCGCTCACAAGAACGATCTGGTCTGCATCGCGGGATCGTTTATGTTGGCGGAGCAGGCCATCGAACACTTCGGACTGGAGGTAGCCTGAAGGGGCCCTCCAACGTTCGGCGTCTCAGAAACCATGAAGGAAGCAAAACGAAGTTACGGAAAAAAAACGAAACGAGGAGAATTTATGAAAAAGATCTGGATCGGCTTGATAGCTATGACCCTACTGGGGGTATTTCCGAGCGCTTCCCACCCGATGACCGGCAAGGAAGTGATCAAAAAAGTGCGGAAACGGTATGAAAAAATGAAGCGATTTTCCGCGGACTTCGAGCAGACGTTCGAGTGGAAATTGGCGCAGGAAACGCACACCTTCAGGGGGAAGCTCTATCTGAAGAAACCGAATCGCTTTCGGTTGGTGACGGAGACACAAACCGTGGTCAGCGATGGGAAGCAGGTGTGGACTTACATTTACGCGAATGAGCAGGTCATCCTCACTTCGTACAGTGAACTGAGAGGGATGCCCAAGTGGGAGGATCTGTTGTTCGAATACGGGGAGGACTATGGCGCTCGGTACGTGGCGCTGGAGAAAGTCGGAGGCAAGAAGTGCCACCTCGTCGAATTGATTCCAAAGAAGCAGGAGAAAAATGCGGACGTGGCCCGGATGAAGGTATGGGTGGATCCGAAGGAATGGGTGGTGCTGAAGGTGGCTTACGTGGACATAAACGGAGACGGTACCACGTATCGCCTTTCGAACGTGTTGATCAATCCCAAGATGGACAAATCGCTCTTTACTTTTCAGGTGCCGGAAGGCGTGGACGTGGTGGATATGAGGGAGCAGCGATAGGTTTTCCTGCATGTTGGCAAGCTCATGAATTTCAAAGATGCTAACTTCGTGCCATTGGGGTGACACCTATGAAAAAAAATCTTCAACTATGCTGGATTTTGACCATCCTGCTCATGCTCTCCGTGCAGGCCATGGGAATGGAGCCTGAAGCGTTCCTTTTTCTAGCTCCGGATGCACCAAAGAGGACTCCGAAACTTTTGCGCAGGCTGACTCAAAGCGATCCGAACAAGCCGACTTCAGTGTGGCTTTTTTTCACGGACAAGGGCATAACGGATCACGCGGAGTACGAAAAAGCCTGTCGCGCTTGGGAAAAACGGACGTCTGCCCGAATATTGAAAAGAAGGGCTAAGATGCCACCGCACAAAATGGGTGCGGACTTCCGCGATCTTCCGGTGCTTCAAAACTACGTAAAGGCCGTCGAGGCATGCGGTCTGAAGGTGCGCACGATCTCCCGCTGGTTCAACGGAGTCAGCGTCCGGGCCACCGCGAAACAGATAGCGGGGGTCGAAAGTCTCCCCTTTGTCCGCTCCATCGAGCCCGTGGCACGCTTCCGTCGGAGCGATCCGAAGAAGCTTCAAAAAGAGCCATCGAAGAAAGCCCTGAAGCCGGCCGGAATGCAGCATCGCTTGGACTACGGGCCTTCCTATAGCCAATTGGCGATGATCGACGTGCCCGCCCTGCACGATGCGGGATGGAACGGCGCCGGCGTTCGTATCTGTCTGTTGGATTCGGGATTCGGCCCTATGGATCACGAGGCCTTTCAGAAGATCCACATAGTGGGACAAAGGGACTTCGTGGACGGAGACGGGGACGTAAGCGGTCACCCGCATGGCACGCAGGTGCTCTCGGTGATCGGGGGGTACAAAGAGGGCGCACTGATCGGACCCGCATACGGAGCAGATTACCTGTTGGCCCGAACCGAGGACGTGGCGAGCGAGACCCCGGTGGAGGAGGATTACTGGATCGCGGGCGTGGAGTGGGCCGACTCGATGGGCGCGGACATCGTATCCTCCTCTTTGGGATACAACACCTGGGATGTGGGCGCCGGAGAAGATTATACGTACGCGGACCTGGACGGAAACACCGCACGCATTACGATTGCGGCGGATTGGGCCGTCGAGCGGGGCATCACGGTGATCAACGCGGTGGGCAACGAAGGAAACGATCCCTGGCACTACGCCCTGTTTCCGGCGGATGGAGACAGCGTCATCGCAGTCGGAGCGGTGAACCCGGACGGAACCCTCGCTGCGTTCAGTTCGAGGGGGCCTACGGCGGACGGAAGGATCAAACCGGACGTGGCGGCTCCGGGCGTGGACATTCGGACGGCCGACAACGCGCCTAACTTATACACCCTTTCAAAGGGAACCTCGTATGCCGCGCCTTTGACAGCGGGCGTGGCAGCACTTTTGCTTCAGGCGCATCCTGCATGGGGGCCGATGGATGTGCGGGAGGCGCTCCGCCGGTCGGGAGATCACGCGCTGAATCCGGACAACAAAATGGGCTGGGGCGTGATCAACGCCGAAGCAGCCATGAACGCGGAGCATACCCTGTACGGCCGGGTCGTGGATGCCGAGTCGGGGCAGCCCATTTCGAGGGCCACAATAGCCATTTCTTCCGGTGTCTTCGAAGATTCCACCACGACGGGCGCGTCCGGACGGTTTCTTTTCAATGGCGTCCCGGACGGGACCTACACGATCACACTGAGCGCACCGAGATACTCTTTCGTGCGCCTGAAGGACGTCTCCATCCCGAACGACCTGACGGGTTGCGAGGTGAAACTCCATGAGGCCATTGACGTGGGCGATCTGGTGTATAACTATCCGAATCCGTTCGGCACGGAAGGAACCTGCCTCTCGTTTCCCATGAAGGAGTGCGAAACAGTCTGCGTGCGGATTTTTACCCCGTCCGGCGCGCTGGTCTGGGAAACCGAACATCGCGAGGAAAACGACCGATGGAACGTCCTGTGGCGTGGGCGCAATCTGGCAGGCAACCGCGTCGGCCCCGGCATTTATTTTTACGTCATTGAAGGCGAGGGGATGATGCTTCGGGGAAAAATGAGCCTGGTGCGCTAAATGAAGAGATTCCCAAAATCCTC
>MVCQ01000071.1 GCA_002059205.1 Candidatus Latescibacteria bacterium 4484_107 | reverse complement strand
AAAATGCCCCCCCAACCCAACCCAACCCAACCCAAAAAGCGTGCATTGTAAATTGTGAATTACAAACGGCGAACGACCAATCACCAATCACCACTCAGGGGGGGGAAGGGAAGGACGGGAGCATGGCCTGGACCAAGCGTATAGAGAAGCGGGCAAAGCGGTTCGGGGTCTGGGCGCTGAGGCTTTTTTTTCGACCGGAGGAGTTGCGGAAAGCCGATTTCGATCGGGATGGGGTGCACAAAATTCTGATCGTTCGTCTGGATCATCGGATCGGCAACCTGGTGCTGATTACACCGCTTTTGGGAGCGATTCGGGCCGCGTTCCCGGAGGGGCATGTCTCCCTTCTCGTGGGGGCACGTTTTTCGGAACTGCTGTCGGAAAGCCCGGACATAGACGAACTGATTGTGCTTCGGGACAGAAACGTTTTTGCGCATCCCATCCGTTTTTTTCGTTTCCTGCACGGGCTGAGAAAGCGGGCCTTCGATCTAACCATAGACGCCAGTTCTGTGCACGCGTTTTCCTTTACTCACGGCTATTTCACGCATGCCACCCATGCGCCGTTTCGTGTGGGATACGATCGAAAAGACAGCGATCTGTTCCTGAACCTGCGTGTGCCCCGGCCGAAGGAGGCGCTGCACGAGGCGGATTTTCATCTGAATCTGCTCCGATATTTGGTGGATGAGATCATCGAGCCTCCGATGCGGATCCCGGTATCCGCAATGGATCGTCGCAGGGCGCTCCAGGTCTTCATGAACCGGGGTATCGGGGAACACGAGTTTGTGGTGGGCATGCATCTGGGTGGACGCCGGGGAAAGCGGTGGCTGGTGGAGCGTTTTGCGGCGCTGGCGGATCGTCTGAGGTCTGAGTTCGGCGTTCGGGTCGTGGCGCTCTGGGGGCCGGACGAGGAGCAAGTGATTCGCCTGTTTCGCGCGGAGACGCACACCGATCCCATCATGATCGCGCCGAATTCGGTCGGACACCTGTCTGCACTGATCGAGCGCTGTCACGTGTTTATCTGCGGGGATACCGGGCCGATGCACTTAGCGGTTGCGTTGGACGTTCCCACCATCGCCATTTTTCTCGTGGAGGACTTTCGCCGATACGGGCCGAGAGGCCCCAGCCATCGCATCGTATTCGATCCGGAGGGAAAGGTAACGGTGGAGGATGTGCTTTTTGCTTTCAGAGATATTATGAAGCAATCGAGTCCGGAAGCCGGGGGTGAAGAAAATCGAAAACCATGTGAAACGTGAAATAGGATGATGGTGGTGGCGAACCACTCACCACTCACCACTTAGCACTCACCAACATGAAAGGAGTCGCCGATGAGACGCAGCACCCAGTGGAAAATCGCTTTGACCGTGGTAGCCATAATCGCTTCAGTGTGGTATCTCTATCCTACGTTGAAGTTCTACAGTGCTTCGGAGGAGGAACGGAAGGCCTTTTCTATTGAGGAGATGGATCGTTTGAAGAGCAAGGCTGTCCGGTTGGGGCTGGATCTGCAGGGCGGCATGCATATGGTTTTAGAAGTGGATCTTTCGAAGCTTCCTCCGGACGAGGCGCGGGATGCGCTGGATCGGGCGATGGAGATTATCACCAACCGCGTAGATCAGTTCGGAGTCTCCGAGCCGGTGATCCAGCGGCAGGGGGATCGGCGGATTATTATAGAGCTGCCCGGCCTGAAGGACAGCAAGCGGGCGACGAATCTGATCGGCCAGACCGCGCAGTTGGAATTTAAGTTGCTCAAGGATACGGAGGCCCTGGGATCGCTCCTGGAAAAAGCGGATAAGGTATTGGCGAAGCCGGGCGCGGTGGAAAAAACCGAAGGGGAGCCGAAGAAGGAGACGGCGGAGCAACTGTTCGAGGAAGCGGACGAGGACAGCCTGATGCTTCAAAGGCCGTTTACCTCGCTGTTGCATCGCTTTTACACGGGAGATCTTTGCGTTCGTGTGAGGGACGTGGCGCGGTTCAGGGAGATGTTGAACGATCCCCGGGTGGCGGCGCTGATCCCCTCGGATGCGCAGTTTTTGTGGTCGAATGAACCGGAGACGATGAACGGGGAAGACTATCTAGTGCTCTACTATGTCCGAAAGCAGCCGGAGATGACCGGCGCGGTGGTGAACAACGCCACGCCGACTGTGGGCGGCGGGTACAATGCGCAGACTGCGGGGAAACCCATTATCAATTTTTCGGTCTCCGACGACGGCAGAAAGCTCTTTTCCCGGATCACGGGAGCCAACGTGGGGCGCCGGCTCGCGATTGTGCTGGACGGCAAGGTCTATTCCGCGCCGACGATCCAGACTAAAATCCGGGATGGTCGCTCGATTATCACCGGAAGTAAGACGATGGAGGAGGCCAGCGATCTGTGCATTGTGCTCCGGGCGGGCGCGCTGCCTGCTCCGGTGAAGATCATCAGCAAGGAGGTGGTGGGGCCTTCTCTCGGCGCGGATTCGATCCGGATGGGGATCAGGGCCGGGCTGATCGGCCTGGCGATCGTGATGATCTTTATGGTGGTCTATTATCGCTGGGCGGGTCTTTTGGCAAACGTGGCGCTGGGATTGAATCTGGTGTTTCTGACCGCGGTACTGGCGGGTTTTCATGCGACGCTGACCTTGCCGGGGATCGCGGGAATCATCCTGACCATCGGGATGGCGGTGGATGCGAATGTGTTGATCTTCGAGCGGATTCGGGAGGAATTGCGAACCGGAAAGACCGTGCGGGCGGCCATTGACAGCGGGTACGGACGGGCCTTCCGGACGATCCTGGATGCCAACGTGACGACCCTGATCACCGCGCTCGTGCTGTATCAATTCGGGACCGGCCCGATCCGGGGATTCGCGCTCACCCTCTCCATCGGAATCTTCGCCAGTATGTTCACCGCGTTGATTATGACGCGCGGGGTTTTCGATTTTATCACCAACCGATGGAGCATCCAGAATCTGAGCATCGGGAAGAGTACGCTCAAGGACCTGAAGATCCGTTTCGTAGAGGTGCGCCGGTGGGCGTTCTTGGGTTCGGCGGGCGTCATCGCCCTTGGCCTGATCTCTCTCGGCATCCACCGGGGCCCGAATTTGAGCATAGACTTCGAGGGCGGGACCCTGTTGGAGATGCACTTCGATCCGGCGGTCTCCGTAGGGGACGTGCGGGAAGCGTTGAGAAAAGTGGACGTGGACGGCAAGACTGTGGACCTCAGCCGGAGTGAGATCAAGCAGTTCGGCAATCCCAAGGATATTTTAATTCGCATCGAACGGGTCGGAGAGAACGAGGAGACCGTTTCCGACGCCGTGAAGACTACGCTGCACCAAGCCTTCCCGGAGCACACCAAAGATCGGAAGACGTGGCTCCGCCGGGAGGCGGACGTGGGGCCGAAGATCGGAGCGGAAATGAAGGGGAAGGCGATCTGGGCGATCATCTGGGCGATGCTCGGCATTCTGGTGTATATCAGTTGGCGGTTCGAGTTTCGGTTCGCCGTGGCCGCCATCGTGGCCTTGTTCCACGACGTGTTGATCACGGTGGGCGTATTCTCTCTCTTGGATCACGAGATCTCGCTGGCAGTAGTAGCCGCGTTATTGACCATCGTGGGGTATTCGCTGAACGATACCATCGTGGTCTTCGACCGCATCCGGGAGGACCTGCGCATTTTCCGCAGAGAGAAGTATCGCACGATCATCAATCGCAGCATCAACGAAACCCTGAGCCGAACGCTGATCACTTCGCTGACGACGTTGGCGGTGGTCCTGGCCCTGCTGATTCTTGGGGGGGAAGTGATCGGAGACTTCGCCTTAGCGCTGTTTTTGGGCGTGATGGTCGGGACGTATTCCTCAGTCTTCGTGGCCAGTCCGATCCTGGTGGAGTGGCATGCCCGAACGGAGCTGCGGGATCGGGAACACAGAGCGAAAAAATAGGCTGGGTTCTTTGTCAGCAGCCGACGACTTGAAGTCGTGGGCTGCTGACTGCTCGATAGTCCTCGAAAGGAGCGTGCACCATGTCCACGATACTTCTCGTAGAAGACGATCCGAAGGAACAGGTGCTTTATCGAGCGGAATTGCGGAACGAGGGATACGACGTGATCCTGGCGTCCGATGGACGGGAAGCCCTCGAAAAGATGCAACAGGGGATGCCCGATCTCGTGATCCTGGATATCTGGATGCCCGGGATGGACGGCATAGATTCTCTTGGATATATCCTGAGAGAAAACAGGAAGTTGCCGGTGATTCTGTATTCGTCCGACTTGAGCTATAAAAGCGATTTCAGAAGTTGGTCCGCCGATGCCTATCTGCTCAAGTCCTCCGATTTGACGGAATTGAAGCAGACCGTCCGGGCCTTGCTGGAGAAGAGAGAATCAGAGATCGAAGGTCAGAGGTCGGAGGTCAGAGGCTGACCTCCGATCCCGGTTTTTTAAGGAGGGTGATCGGTTATGGACGTGAGTTCCAGACTTTCACTCTTGAGGAATACGCTGACCATCGTGTTGGCCGGGGGCCAGGGAGAGCGGTTGTATCCGTTGACCAAGGATCGCGCCAAACCGGCTGTCCCGTTTGGCGGGATCTACCGGATCATAGATTTTACGCTGTCCAATTGTGTGAATTCCGGGATCCGAAAGATCCTTGTGCTGACCCAATACAAATCCAATTCGCTGGAGCGCCATCTGGCCCAGGGGTGGAACATCTTCCACAATGAATTGAACGAGTTCATTTACACCTCACCTCCTCAGTTTCGGAGCAGCCGGGATTGGTACGTGGGCACGGCGGATGCCATTTACCAGAATATCTACCATCTCCAGGACGAGCGTCCGAAGCGGGTCCTCATTCTTGCCGGGGACCATGTTTACAAGATGGATTACGGGAAGATGATTGCCTTCCACGAGGAAAGGGGAGCCGATCTGACGATCTCGGCGGTGGAGATCGAGCGGGGAAAAGCCTCCTCCTTTGGCGTGGTGGAGGTGGATCGCGACCACCGCGTGATCGGGTTTCAGGAGAAGCCGGAGAAGCCCAGGGCGCTTCCGAATGATCCCTCGAAGTGCTTTGTATCCATGGGTATCTACGTCTTTCGCACCGAGGAACTGGTTCGGGCCGTGGTCGAGGACGCCAAGACGGACAGCGCGCACGATTTCGGGAAAAACATCATTCCCCGAATGATCCGCCCCAAGCGGGTCTTCGCGTATCGCTTCGAGGACGAGAACAGAAAGGAAGACCAGTACTGGCGCGACATAGGCCTTATTGACACCTATTGGGAAGCCAACATAGATTTGACGCAGGTCTCCCCGGTCTTCAATCTGTACGACCGGAACTGGCCGATCCGCACCTATCAGAAACAATATCCTCCGGCTAAGACCGTGTTTGCTCAGGAGGGAGAAAGGATGGGCGCGGCCGTGGATTCCATGGTATCTTCGGGCAGCATTATCAGCGGCGCCCGGGTGGAGCGCTCTATTCTTTCTCCGGGCGTGCATATTCACAGCTATGCTTCGGTGTCCGAGTCCATCCTGATGGACGGGGTGGAAGTGGGGCGTCACGCGAAGATCCGACGAGCGATCATAGATAAATGGGTCCATGTGCCCGAGCATTTTGAGGTCGGGTACGATCTGGAGCAGGATCGTCGCCGGTTTACCGTATCGTCCGGCGGCATTGTCGTGATCCCCAAGGGGATGCCTCTCTGGAGCGGAGCGGAATCCGTCGTGTAAACAGACAGATAAGAAAGTGAGAAAGTGAGAACACAGCGCAGCAACGCTGCAAACGAAGGATTAGGTACAAAGGCACAAGGAAAGGCGAAGCGAATTTTGAAGATCCCATAGGGGAAAAGTTTGGCAAGAAATAAGGTCTTGCAGATTAGCAGTACAAAGAAGTCACACCGTCACACTTTCACACCGTCTGATTTTCGAGCTATGCAGTCAATTACTCAGAGAAAGGGTGGCTTTCATGCCCAGAGAAACAATTCTGATCGTGGATGACGACCCTTCGATCCGGGGGATGCTCTCTGAATTTTTGACGGGCTTGAGCTATCACGTCCTGCAGGCCGAAAGCGGGGAGCAGGCGCTGGGGTGCCTCGAACCCGGCCCGGTGCACATGGCCCTGGTGGATTTGAAGCTTCCCGGGATGGACGGGATCGATACCGTGAAGGCGATCAAGGAGAAAGATGCGAACGTGCTGATTATCATGATGACCGGGTACCCGAGCACCGAGTCGGCGGTGCGTGCGCTTCGATATCATGTGTATGATTACCTGATCAAGCCCTTCGAGCTGGCAGGATTGGAGCCTATGATCCGGCGCGCTTTGGAGCAGCAGAAACTTCAGGCCGTGGATAGCGATCTGCGAAAAAAAATTTCCGAGATGAACCGGCGCTTACAGTTGCGGATCGAAGAACTCAGCTTTATTCGAAAGATCAGCGCGGACATCGAGAGCAAAACGGAACTGGATGAAATTTTACGAACCGTCCTGACGGGACTCACCGCCGGAGAGGCGTTGGGATTCAACAGGGCGTTTTTGTTTTTGATGAACGAGGACCGGGATGTGCTGGAAGGCGTTATGGCGGTTGGTCCGGCGGACGTGGAGGAGGCGCATCGAGTCTGGACCGAGCTGGCTGAACGTCGCTTGTCTCTCTCCGAGATTATGCATACCCGGAAGGAGGGGGAAGGAGATCGGATACTAACCGATCTGATCCGGAAACTAAAGATACCGATGGACGGGGAAAATACGCTGACCCGCGCCGTCAAAGGTCGGACAGTACTCAATATCACGGAAACGAAAGTCCGGGAGTTCGGTGAAGCGTTTCCGATCGAGATGGAGGCCGATCGGTTCGTAGCCGTGCCCCTTCTCGTAAAAGAGGGTCCGGTGGGCGTGTTGGTGGCGGACAATCTTTTCACCCGTCGGCAAATCACCGAACAGGATGTGCATATATTGGAAACGTTTGCCAATCAGGCGAGCGTGGCCATCGAAAACGCGCGGCTTTCCATCCGACTGGAGGAGAAGGTCCGGCAACTGGCGCATGCGCATCAGGAGTTGCAGGAAAATCAGGTGCGTCTGATGAGTGCGGAACGATTGGCGGCCGTGGGAGAAATGGCGGCCCGGATTATCCACGAAATCAAAACACCCTTGATTTCCATAGGCGGATTTGCCCGCTTGATTCGGAAAACGCTTCCGAGGGGCGATCCCAA
>MVCQ01000070.1 GCA_002059205.1 Candidatus Latescibacteria bacterium 4484_107 | reverse complement strand
CACCCTCGATGGCTAATTTTTTCGACATGGTGCGCTCCTTTTAATTTCTAAATTCTGTAGGTTTCGGTCAGGGTTTTGTGATGTGAAATTCAGGGAGGGGGCAAGATTGCAGAACGATTGGAAATGGCTTTCACAATCTTTTTAAATGCTTGTTGTAATTATCAACAGAAACTTCTATTTCCCGGAGAATTTCTCTTATCAAAGGACGAGCCAGCCTTCCTCTATGATGTGGCACAGTAGTGGTTCTTCCGTCAGGATGTCTGTAAAATACATGGCTTCCCTTCTGGCGGGTTTTCTCAAAGCCCAATCGAAGGAGCAACTTCTCCATCCTTTTTGCATCAATGATCTGAAGTTTGCTCAACTCGCCACCTCAACCTGTTGAATCCCCACAAACTCAGGTAATTGCCTTTTACTCTCTGCGTCCATCTCCTCCAGACATAATTCAACGACCTCTTTAAGATTTTTTTGAAGCTCATCGAGACTTTCTGCCTGGGTGTGCGCACCAGGGATTCCTGGCACAACGGCTACATATAATCCGGTTTCCGGGTCTTTTTCAATATATCCAGTTGTCTTATACATTTCAATCTCTCACAATGACGATTACATCATCCACAGCGCTCACACGCCCAGACAGGGAGGCATGCACCCTCGCTCCCAACGCGTTGTCCGGAATCTCGGCGATGACGTCACCCCGACGGACGCGGTCTCCGATCCGAACAATGGGCTGGGCCGGTGCACCGATGTGTTGCTTGAGCGGAATGGACACCCGATCCACATGCGCCTGCACCTCGGTCAGCGGAGCGCCCCGGTCGTACGGCGCCAGTCCCAGACGCGCGGTCAGGCGCCCCACCGGAATCCGGCGCCACGTCTTCTCCTCCGCCGGTGGACGGAGAGGCTCCTTCCCCCATTCCGGCTTCACATTCAAGCGCGTCAACTCGGCCTTCATCCAGGCGCAGGCTTGCTTTGGCGCAAGTCCCATCGGGCAGGCGTATAACTCACAGCAACCACACTCGGAGCACAGCAAAGCTCCGGCCATTACCTCGGCGTCCGTGGAAAGCGGATAAGAAAGGGCTCGCATAATCCGGTGCGGCTCGATGCGATGTCCCGAAAGGTAGCGGGGACACATGTCGGTGCACTGTCGGCACTGCGTGCACGCGGACCGGTCCTGCCGGAGCACTGTCGAGAAGGGAAGGTCTTTGCGTCCTTTCAGCGGGTGATCCGAAGGAAGCACAAGGATCGCATTGGTCGTCTTGGTCACGGGGTTGGAAAAATCTTCGACGACCGCGCCCATCATCGCGCCGCCGAGCAGGGCAAAGCAGTTTTCTTCCGTAGCTCCTCCGGCCAGTGCGATCACGTCGTTCAGGGAGGCGCCTATGGGCACGCTCAGAGACAACGGATTCCGGACCGCGCCAGCCACGGTCAGCACGGTATCCACCACTGGCTCGCCGTCCATCGCCCGCCGGATATTGAGCAGGGTCTCCACGTTGCAGACCACCGCGCCCACGTCCAGCGGGATGCCGCCCTCCGGAACCGCCTGGCCCGTGACCGAGAGCACGATTTCCTGCTCGTCCCCTGCCGGATAGTATGAACCCAAAAGGTGAAACTCGATCCCGGAACCTTTCGAGGCCGTCTCCAACGCCCGAATGGCCTCGGTATAGGCCTCCTTAATCGCGATGACCTTGCGCTCCGCTCCCACCGCCGAAGCCACATACTCCAATCCCCGAACGATCTCGTCCGCGCGCGCAGTCATCAGGCCCCGATCCGATTCCAATAGCGGTTCGCATTCCGCTCCATTTGCGATCGCCCATCGGGCTCGCCCGGAGAGTTTCACATGCGTCGGAAATCCCGCTCCTCCGGCGCCCACCACTCCGGCGGCTCGAACGCGCGCAACGACGTCGTTCACGTCACCGCCCCCTGAGTTTCATTGCAAAGGCACAAAGCACGCAAAGAAATTCAGAAAAGAAAGGTTGAGGCTAAGCCCCCCGGACCTCTCAACCTCAACCTGTCTGTTCCCTGTCTTTCTCTGCGGACTTTGCGTCTTTGCGGTGCGTTTTTTTCTATCCTTTTTGTCTCGCCGTCCGAATCCGCTCGAGCAGATCGCTTTTCCGCATATCCGAAATCTGACGCCCTGTTGCCCCGATTCCCTTGGTACTACGGGCCAATTTGCGCAATTGAGGAACCGTCATGCGTTTCAGATCGTCGTGGGTTTCGGGCGCCTCTGCAGGAGGCTTCGTCGCTTTGTCCTGTTTTTTGAGAATCTTGCTTAGTTCCTCGTGCGGTCTGGGGATCACGTGTTTGGACACCAATTGTCCTACCTGCGAGGCCGCGGTTGCCCCCGCCTCGACCGCCGCCTGCACAGCCCCAACACCTCCCACGATCTCGACCGTCACCAATCCCCCGGTGGCCAGTTCATACCCTTTTAATTCCACCCGCGCGGCCTTCAATGCCGCATCACCCGCCTCTACGGCCCCTACAAACCCTAATGTTTCCACAAGCCCCAATGCCTGCTCTGCCATAGCTCCTCCCGGTTATGGAGAAGATGAAGGTTCCCCAAATTTTACAGACTCTGGAACCCTTTGCAACTGTCTGCAAAATCAGGTGGGCAAAATCCGCTCGATCTCGTCGTGCGGTCTGGGAATCACGTGCACGGACACCAATTCCCCTACCCGCTGCGCCGCTGCCGCGCCCGCATCCGTAGCGGCCTTGACCGCGCCCACGTCGCCCCGCACCAGCACCGTCACGTAGCCGCCGCCGATGGTCTCTTTGCCGACCAACTGGACGTTGGCGGCTTTCACCATCGCATCCGCAGCCTCGATAGATCCTATTAGCCCCTTGGTCTCGATCATTCCCAATGCGTTTTGCATGAAAATTCTCCTCTTTTGAAGGTTTGTGTATGATCCATGAAACTGCTTTTATGGTCTTTTCTAAATGTAATAAAAGCAATCCGCTTTGTCAACCCCAATTTCCGTATGCACCATTTTTCTCTCCGGAATCATTGCTGACGGCTTGACCGCTTGCGCTCTATGAGCATGTCCAATTCCCCGGATGTGATAAAGTCTTCCAGATCCTCCAACGAATTCACCACCGCATCGGTTAGAAATTTTACCACCCAATTCTCTTTCAAGGGCGAGATCGCAAGCACGACGCGTCCATGTTGAAAGGCTTCCCACATCTCAATGGCCGTGCCCATACTCGCTTCCGGCAGGAAAGCCACCAATACATCCGCTTCGCCCGCACGCGCCATCAGGTCGAAGAAGGTTCGCTGTCCCTTTTCGAAAGCATAATGGAGCGAATTCGGATGGTGTTCGATCGGACAAAAAACCCCGGCCCCCGGAAAATGTTTTTTGAGCATCTCCCGGATCCGAATCCGATACTCCTGCGAATGGATTTCAAGCTCCTTGATGGAGCCCTGGATGATTCCGGCTATGAAGAATCGCATAGATCCCCACCAATTGATACGAACGTGCCTGATCACTTCATCCCGATCAACTCCTTAAACGCCTCCTCCGACAATACGGTAACACCTAAGCCTCTTGCTTTCTCTAACTTCGAGCCTGCATTCTCTCCGGCCACGACGTAGTCCGTCTTCTTGCTTACACTGGAGGTGGCCCGTGCGCCGAGGCGTTTGACGATCTCCTGAACTTCGTCCCGCGTGAACGAGGAGAGCGCGCCGGTGAAGACAAAAGTTTTTCCCTTCAGGTGCGGCTCGGACGCCACTTGCTTCTCCTCCGACTCAAACCGCACCCCGGCCGCTTTGAGTTTTTCGATGACGTTTCGGTTTTCCTCTTGGCCGAAGAACATGACCACGCTTTTGGCCACTCCCGGACCGATCTCATAGACCGCCACCAAATCCTCTTCCGACGCTTCCGCCAGCCGATCTATCGTATGGAAGGCGTCTATCAGTACCTCGGCTATGTGTTCCCCCACGTGCCGAATGCCCAAGGCAAACAACAGCCGGGACGAACTCCGCAATTTGCTCGCCTCCAACGCATCCAACAAATTTTGAGCCGATTTATCCGCCATCCGATCCAGTCCGGCGAGATCTTCTTTGCTCAGATAGTACAGATCCGCCACGTCCCGCACCAGTCCCTGATCAACCAATTGCGCCACCAACTTGTCTCCCAAGCCATCTATGTCCATCGCGCCTTTGGAGGCAAAATGCCGCACGCGCTCCTTCAGTTGCGCCGGACAGGAAAGACCGGTGCAGCGATACACGGCTTCATCCTCCGACTTTAATACCTCAGCGCCACAGACCGGGCAGCGATCCGGAATCACAAACCGGCGCTCCTTCCCGGTGCGCATGGAGGGGATCGCACGCACCACTTCCGGAATTACGTCCCCCGCGCGCTGGACGATCACTGTGTCCCCGATCCGGACGTCCTTCCGATCCATCTCCTCCTGATTGTGGAGGGTAGCGCGACGCACCTCCACGCCGGCTACGCGAACCGGTTCCATAATCGCGACCGGCGTCAGCGCTCCGGTCCGTCCCACCTGCACCACGATGTCCCGGATCACCGTAGTCTCCTGCCTGGGCGGGAACTTATAGGCCACGGCCCAGCGCGGGCTCCGGGATTTTTCGCCCAACGCCCGTTGAAGATCGAAGCGGTCCACCTTCAATACCACGCCGTCTATCTCGTAGTCCAGCGTCTCCCGCATCGCCTCGGTGTCGGCGTAATAGGCCAACGCCTCTTCCACGTTCGCGCATAGCCGCACGTTGGAATTCACCTTCAGTCCCCATCGTTTCAAGGCGTCCAACGCCTCCGAGTGCCGCTCAAAGCTCCGTCCGTCCACGCGCCCCACCGCATAGCAGAAGATATCCAGCGGACGCCTCGCCGTGATCCGGGGATCCAACTGGCGCAACGATCCCGCGGCGGCATTTCGGGGATTCGCAAAAGCGGGAAGTCCTTCCTTCTCCCGCCGACGATTCAGCGACTCGAAGGCCTCGATGCCGAGGATTACTTCTCCGCGCACCTCCAGGCGCTGCGGGACCGCCTCCTCCGTCCTCAACACCAACGGGATGGATCGGATCGTCCGAAGATTCCGGGTCACGTCCTCTCCCACGAACCCGTCTCCCCGCGTCGATCCCAGCACAAAGCGTCCTTGCTCGTACACCATTTCTACGGCCAGCCCGTCGAACTTCGGCTCTGCCACGTAAGCCACGTCCTCCTCCGTGCCCAACAACCGCTTCACCCGCGCATCGAACTCCCGCACTTCCTCCTCGCTGAAGGCATTTTCCAGGCTCAGCATCGGGATCGCGTGCTCCACGGTCCCGAACGCTTCCACCGGCTCGGCTCCCACTCGCTGGGTGGGAGAATCCCCGGTGACCATTTCCGGATGCGCCGCCTCCAACGCTTCCAACTCCCGCATCAGCCGGTCGTATTGCACGTCGGGGATTTCGGGATTGTCTAAGACGTAGTAGCGATAGTTGTGGGTTCGTATCTGTGCCCGGAGGGATTCGATCCGTTTTTGGATTTCGTTTTTCATAGATAGACCACTCCAGGGAGAAACCGTTTGCCAATGCGGTTTTTAATCCTGTTTCCTGTTCATTGCCAAATATATATTAGTG
Organism: Candidatus Latescibacteria bacterium 4484_107; assembly: GCA_002059205.1. Classification (GTDB taxonomy): domain Bacteria; phylum Latescibacterota; class 4484-107; order 4484-107; family 4484-107; genus 4484-107. Next base: position 1,608 of record MVCQ01000070.1, on the reverse strand, counting down.
ATGCTCAGATGTCAACAAATTTTGCTGGGAGTCGCACAGATTTCTCTTTTTTCCTTGCGAAAGGAGGGCTGTTTCGTTATATTCTCGCCGAAAAGCGGTCCGTTTTCATCTGTTGCTATACCCCTTCGCTTTGAAATTTTTCTTTTTTTCAGAGCCTGTCTGAATTTTACCGCGGAGACCGCAAAGAACGCGGAGAATGGGGGAGTTTTGGTTATGCGTGCTTCGCGCACTCCCGGTAAAAAAAGAAAAACTGAAGGTGAAACGGTATATTCACCGATTGGAGGGTGCTTATGAAGGAGTTGTTGATGTTGACCCACTCGGCGGGCTTCGAGCACGATTATCTTCCGACGGCCGAGGAGTTGGTGACGGAGATCGGGAGTGCGTCGGGGCTGTTCGAGGCCACGACCACGCAGGACTGCTCCCTGATCCACGCGGAAAATCTGAAACAGTACGACGCGCTGCTTTTCGCCACCACGGGCGAGCTTCCGATGTCCGATGCGCAGAAGCAGGCGCTCATCGCTTTCGTCAAATCGGGCGGGGCCTTCATCGGCGTGCACAACGCTACGGATACGTTCTACGAGTTTCCCGAATACGGGGAGATGATCGGCGGGTACTTCAATGGGCATCCGTGGACTCAGGAGGTCGTCGCCGTTGTGGAGGATACGGATCATCCCGCTACCCGGCACCTGGAGCCGTCGTTCAAGGTATTCGACGAAATCTATGTGCACAAAGACTGGTCGCGCGAGAGAACCCACGTCCTTATCCGCCTCGACAACGCCTCCGTTGACGTGAGCAAAGGAAAGCGGGAGGACCACGACTACGCGCTGGCTTGGTGTCATCCTTACGGGGAAGGCCGGGTGTTCTATACGGCGTTCGGGCATCCGAAGGAACTGTGGCGCGAGGCGTGGTTTCAGAAGCATCTGTTGGGGGGTATCCTGTGGGCGATGGGTATGGCTGAGTGAGTTCGTGCAAAAATTGAAAGGGGAAGATGGAGAAGATTCTGAAAACGGAAGTGAAGCAGGGCCATCTGGCCATCTGGTGGATCGGTCAGGGGGGATTTGTATTCAAGACGAGCGGGAGACGGATCGTGATGGTGGATCCGTATCTCTCCTTTTCGATGCAGGGCATGACGTATATTCATCCCGAATTGGCGTTTCGTCCGGAATCGGTTCGGGCGGATTTTGTGTTGTGCAGTCACGATCACATGGATCACACGGATGAGCCTACGCTGACGGCCATTGCCCGTTCGGATGAAGCCACGACGTTCTATGGCCCGCCATTGAGTACAAAGCGAATGACGGCGTTCGGCATCGCCCCGGAGCGCATTACCAGGATAGAACGCGGCGATGTGCTCAGCTTGGACGACACCATCTCGGTAGAGGCCGTGTATGCGCATCATACGCCGGATAGCTGTGGATTTATCTTCGACTTCGAGGGCATCGAAGTGTATTACACCGGAGATACGGAGGTGGGCCTCCACGGGTACCTGGAGCAAATGGAGCGGGTGAAGGCACTCCGGCCAGACATCCTGATCATCTGCATCAACCCGGGATATAAGAATTTAGGCCCCACGGAAGCGGCGGAGCTGACCGGGTGGGTGGATCCGAA
>MVCQ01000069.1 GCA_002059205.1 Candidatus Latescibacteria bacterium 4484_107 | reverse complement strand
CTCGTACACTGCAAGCGCCCGGCGCAGATTTGGAGTCCTTCGTTCGACGAAAAAAGCGCCCGGATCGCCTATGCGATCAACAGCGGGAAGAGCGGTTGGATAGAGGCGGTAAATCTGGACGGCGAAGTGACGCCGCTGCATCGGATGGACGGGGAGCGCATCGTGTCCGTGGATTGGTCGTCTCGCGGGGGACTGGTTTTTATGAGCGCGCGCGGTCGGATTTTTACGATGCGTTCGGATGGGGGCCTTCTAAAAACAGTCGGAGCGCTGCCCAAAACCGAGATCGGGCAGCCGAGAGTGGTGCGCTGGTCCCGGGATGCAACAGGGTGCGTGGTGGGCTGTTTCCCCCATGCTGTGGCGACGATCAACGAGGGGGGAAGCATCGAAAGATGGACCGGGAGCGGGAAATTTCAGAAGGTATATGGGACGGTGGCCGTACGGCCCGTTCCGGCTAAAAAGGACCTGGCATCCGAAGTGCGCCAGAGGACGATGCCGGAGTTGGTGGTGAATTCCGTTCCCTCAGGAGCCCGGGTAAGTTTGGACGGGAAGGTCCGGGGAAATACGCCGTTTCGGACGCGGCTTGAAATCGGGAGCCATCTGATTAAGGTGGAGAAGGCGTTTTGCGCGGATTGGGAGCGGACGCTCTATTTGGCGAGAGGAGAGAAAAAACGGATCGTGGCGGAGTTGCAGAAGCACGGAAATTTGAAGGTGTCCTCCGAGCCGTCCGGGGCCAGTCTGTTTGTGGATGGGGTCTTTGCCGGGCTTACACCGCTGACGCTCGAATCGTTTCCTCCGGAGCCGCGGATCATCGAGGTGACGCGCGAAGGATGGGAGCCGATGCGCGACGTGGTATCCGTGGAACCCGGACGGACCACGGAACTGGAAATGGCGCTCCGAAAACCACTGCTTCCTTTGCTGAAGGCGGAGGATATTGGAAGGACGGTGAAGCCGTACGTGACGATGCCGGATGCGGGATCGGGCGCGGCCAAAAAAACGTTGGAACAACGGATACGAAGGGGGCTGTTCTACGGCGGGCTTTCCGTGGGATTGATGGGCGCCAAGTTCGTCTATGAGAAGGCCGATGCAAAGGGGATTTCGATGTGCGTCGGGGGGCTGATCTGCGTGCTCGTTACGTATCCTTCGGAAAAGGAAGACGAAAGGGCGGAAATGCTCCGGGCCATACGGGAGCAGAATGCGAAAATCCGGCAATGCAATGCGGAGACGGAACTTCTTCTGAAAACGCGGAACGCGGCTATTGAGGCTGAAAATCGGGAGATCGAGGCGTACAATCGTGAGCGGGCGGGGACGCGGATGGAGGTGCGCTGAGAAGAAGCTGCCCCAAATATCATTCTTCGTTGTTCCGTTTCTCAGAATGACACTCCGTCACAATGAACATGCCAGAGCACTAGTGTTCTGTCAAGTTTGATTTGCAGGAGAGAGCCGAGAAAAAAACGGGCAAAGGATTGCCCTTCTGCAAAGACACGTAGGAGGCGAATCCCTTCGCCGATTGGGGAAGACCATATCTAGAAATTTCTATCCACCAAGTTAACCTTAGATGCCTCTCATCAATTTCCCTGCGGCATCCATTCGGCCTTCCGGATCACCGACGGCACCAGCCCGAGTGTGACGACGAGCAGAACGACCATGACCGCGCACAGAAGCAGCAGGGAGTCATAACTGCTCATGGGCATGCCCCACAGGGTCCAGCTATCGCTCAACAGCCCGGCCCCCAGCGCCCACGCACTCAGCATTCCGGAAACCCCCGCGCCTCCGCGCTGGAGCGTGGCTACGACCGCTGCGGCCAGACTCTTATTTTCCAGGGGAAGCAACGCCAGCACTTCCGTGGAAACGGCAATGGACAACGCCGAGATCACCATTCCGAACAGGAAATGAATGGGGCCGAGGACAAAGACGGAGGCCAGCGGAAACAGGCCGCGAAACAGGAACAAGGTGAGGATCGCCCCGAAGGAAAAATGACATCCGAGGAACACCGATTTCGTGCCGAGGCGATCCACGATCCAGCCGCCGAGGAGAAAACCCAAAAGCGAGCCGATCATCGTCAGGTTGGCCATCCAGACCACCAGCCCGTCTCCGTAGAGCAAAATTTTTTTCTCGATCAGTCCAAAAAGCAACCTGCTGTTCGTCGTGAAGAGCGTGAGAAGAAACAGGTAGCAGCAAAAGGAGGCGAAGCCGTCGAGGCGTATGATCTCGCCGAGGGAGGCCATCACGCCGCGCTGGTGCGCGACCGGCCGTTCCACCTCCGGGACCCGCCGATAAAAAATCAGACGTCCGACCTGAGCCGCCACCACAAAGGCGAGGACGATCTGAAAGGTTGTTACAGGGGAGTCTTTCGACAACAAAAAACCACAGCATGCGGCGAAACCTATGCCCACACTCCGCCAGGATATGCGGAGTCTGGCAAAGAAACGCCCGCGCACTTCCTGCGGCACGATCGGGCTGAGCAACGCAAGCCAGCCGGCGGAGAACAGCGCACTTCCCATCGCAAAGACCGTAGCCCCGCCCCCGATCAGCAGGTGTCCCATCCCGGCCTGAAAGGATCCGGCCCCCGCGATCGCTGCAAATCCCGCCACCGTGCACACCAGGCCCGTCATCCCAACGAGCTTTTTGCCGCGTCCATCCGCCCACCACGCGGCCGGCAGCACGAGCACGGCCTGCACGAACGGCAGAATCGCGAGATACATCAATATGCCAGAGCTGCCCACGCCGAGCGCGGCGAGATACAGCAGCATAAAGTTGCTTTCAAAGGCCTGGCCCCCGAGTAAGCCGAAACACTGGGCCAGAATAACCGAGCGCATCGCACGGGTGCGCGTAGTTTCATTGAGCGGGATGTCGGATTCCAAGAGGTTCTCCTAAGTTAGGGAAGAGGCATTGGTCATTAGGCATCAGGGATCAGGCATTGGGCATCAGGGGGGAGGGGGGGCCTATTGCCCATTGCCCAATGCCTAATGACCTTCTTTCTCCGCCAGCAAGACAACGCCATCGGCGAAGTTCTTTTTGCCTTTCCCGTAACCGGCTCACGGTAGCTATCCACCATAGGATCCACATATCGGACGAACCACGCCTCCAAACCCGCCTTTCACTTTCTCTGTGCCCTCTGTACTCTAAACCCGCAACATCTTGTTTTTTATAAGATGTTTGTGGAATCCGCGAAATCCGACTCGATTTTATTGTGCCTTTGCCCCTTTGTTCCTAATTCGTTGTTTGCGGCTTGGCTGCGCTATGATCTCCGTGTCTCTGTGGCAAAAAGAAAACTCACAAAAAGGAGTTCTTCGGGCCTCCGTGGCGCCGATCTCAACACGTCAAATGCAAAGCGGCCACCACGTTTTGGTGACCGCTCAGTTCGTTGAAAAGGGCGCACGCTTTTCCGGTACGCTCCGCCCTCAGTGTAATGCCCGCCGCCTTCAGACCATCTTCGACCGCCGATGAGACCCGCATCAACCCGGACGCTCCCGTGCCCACAATGAGCACCTCCGGCTTCCGAACGAACACTTCTTCGATGTCTTCGGGATAGAGCGTATGCCCTTCCTTCCGCCACCAGTCCGCCTCCACGCGGTCGGGATAGATGATCACGTCGCTCGCGTACTCCCGACCGTGAATTACAATGTGTCCAAAGCGAACCGAGTCAATCATGGTGCCCCGATACTCCTTTCGGATCGAGGATTAGGCATCAGGCAACCGGCATCAGACAAGAGGCAACGGGCAACCGGGGGGAGCAGTGAGGCGCTGATGCCCAATGCCTATTGCCCAATGCCTGATCACCTCACACTATAAAACGCCTCTTTCCCCAAATACAACGCCGACGCGCCCAACTCCTCCTCGATCCTCAGCAATTGATTGTACTTGGCCAGGCGATCCGTCCGGGACACAGATCCGCTCTTAATCTGTCCGGTGTTGCAGGCCACCACCAGATCCGCGATGGTCACGTCTTCCGTCTCGCCAGAGCGATGGGATACCACGGCCGTATAGCCCGCCCGCTGCGCCATCTCAATCGTCTCCAGCGTTTCCGTCAGCGTCCCGATCTGGTTGAGCTTAATGAGAATGGAGTTGGTGATGCCCGCTTCAATCCCCTTCTTGAAAATTTCCGTATTTGTCACAAAGAGGTCGTCTCCGACGATCTGAATCTTTTTCCCCAATTTGTCCGTCATCAGTTTCCAGCCGTCCCAATCGCCCTCGGCCATCCCGTCCTCGATGGACACGATGGGATATTTGGCCACCCAGTCCGCGTAGAAATCCACGATCTCCGCCGAGGAGAGCTTCCGTCCCTCCGCACTGAGATTGTATAAGCCGTCCTCGTAGAACTCACTCGCCGCCGGATCGAGCGCAATCGCCATCTGCTCGCCCGGCTTATATCCGGCCTTCTCAATCGCCTTCAGGATCACCTCGATCGGCTCCTCGTTGGACTTGAGGTTCGGCGCAAAGCCGCCCTCATCGCCCACCGCGGTGCTGTATCCCCGGTCCTGGAGCACCTTCTTCAGATTATGAAAAACCTCTGCCGCCATTCGGAGCGCTTCCCGAAAACAGCTCGCGCCCACAGGCATGATCATGAATTCCTGGAGGTCCACGTTGTTATCCGCATGCTCGCCCCCGTTGACCACGTTCATCATCGGTACCGGAAGCACCCGCGCCCGGACGCCGCCGATGTAGCGATACAGCGGAATCTCCAGATCGGCCGCCGCCGCCTTCGCCACCGCGAGGGACACGCCGAGGATCGCATTGGCCCCTAACTTGCTCTTCGTCTTCGTCCCATCCAGCTCGAGCATCCGACGGTCAATGGCGGCCTGCTCCGTGGCCATCATTCCACAGATTTCCGGGGCGATCAGGGAATTTACATTCTCCACCGCCTTGGTCACACCCTTGCCGAGAAAACGCGTCTTGTCTCCATCCCGAAGTTCCAGCGCCTCCCGCGTTCCGGTAGATGCCCCGGAGGGCACGGCCGCGCGTCCCCTTGCTCCGCTGTCTAAAACCACATCCACCTCGACGGTGGGATTGCCCCGCGAGTCCATGATCCCTCTTGCCCATACACAACAGATTTCATTCATCGTTTAATCCTTTCTTTTTCACCGCAGAGACGCAGAGCACGCGGAGAACCCCGGAGTTCGGGGATAGACGTCGCGTCTTTGCGGTGCTTTTTGGAATCCGTTTCCGCGCCGAAACGAGGAAACGAGATGGAAGTTGCTTCCGTGCGTATCGCGCACGGTTTGGTTTTCGCTTTTCACTTTGCGTTTTTCTCTTTGCCCCTCCTATCCTTTCACCACCCCCACCGGCCGAATCCGCGCCACCTTCCGGCTCAGTCCCGCCCGGTGCACCGCTTCCACGACCTCATCCACGTCCTTGTAAGCCTCCGGCAACTCCTCCGCCAGACTGTTTCGTCCCCGTGCGCGCACGTAGATGCCCTGATCCTCCAACTCCCGGTAGATCGCCCGGCCCCTGGCCTGCTTTTTGGCTTTGGACCGACTCATCACCCGTCCCGCGCCGTGGCACGTGGATCCGAAGGTCTCGGTCATGGCCTTGGATGTCCCGACCAATACGAAGGAAGCCGTTCCCATATCTCCGGGAACCAATACCGGCTGTCCGACGGCCCGGTAATCCTCCGGCACGTCGGGATGCCCGGCGGGAAAGGACCGCGTGGCTCCCTTCCGGTGTACGCACACCACCTTCTTCTTTCCACCCACCTGATGCTCCTCGAATCGGGCGATGTTGTGCGCCACGTCGTACACGAGCTTCAACCCTAACTCCGAGGGCGCGATGTTCCACGCCTCCTGCCAGGTTCGTCGCACCAGATCCATCATAATCTGCCGGTTTGCGTACGCATAATTTGCCGCGCATTTCATCGCCGAGACGTAGTTCTTTGCTTCGGGAGCATCCAGCGGCGCACAGGCCAATTGCCGGTCCGGAAGCTCGATCCCGTATTTGTGGACCGCCTGGCCCATCACCTTCAGAAAATCGTCGCACACCTGATAGCCCAGTCCTCTCGATCCCGAATGCACCCACACGACCACGCCGTTTTCCCGCAGCCCGAACACCTCCGCCGTGCCGGAATCGAAGATCGTGTCCACCACGCCGATCTCCATGAAGTGATTGCCCGATCCGAGCGTGCCCACCTGATCCAACCCCCTTTTGATGGCCCGCTCGCTCAACTGACCCGGGTCCGCTCCCTCTATACACCCGCCTTCCTCCGTGTGCGCCAGGTCCTCCCCGACGCCGTATCCCCGCTCCAGCGCCCACTTTGCGCCCATCACCAATAGCCGGTCCAGCTCCGCCTTGGACAGCTTCCGAATGGCCCCGGACGATCCCACGCCGCTGGGGATGTGCTGATACAACAGTTTCACCAGATCCCGCAACCGATCCTTAACGTCCTCGTACTCGAAATTCGTCGCAGCCACCCGGATGCCGCACGAAATGTCGTAGCCCACGCCTCCGGGAGAGATTACGCCGCCCTCGTCCGGATCCGTCGCGGCCACGCCTCCGATGGGAAATCCATACCCGTAGTGCATATCCGGCATCGCCATCGAATAGTTAATGATCCCCGGAAGATGCGCCACGTTGGCCACCTGCTCCGGACTCTGATCCCCCGCGAGCGCCTCCATCAACTTGTCGCTGCTGTAGATCCGCCCCGGAACCCGCATCTTTCCGGACTTCGGAATCTCCCACAGGGTATCGCTTAACCGCTTCATCTTGACGTCCATCAAACTTACCTCCTCAATAGACTTCTCACCGCAAAGACGCAAAGGGCACAGAGAAAACCAAAACCTCGGGGTGAAGTTCTTTGCGCTCTCTGCGTCTTTGCGGTGAGATTTGCCTCAAATATCGAAAATCACCTGTGCCCTCCATCCCGCTTCCATCCTCTCCACGCGCAGCCGGTGAAGCGTCACCGCTTTGATTTCCATGTCCCACGCGTGACGGGAGGGATCATACGCCTCTCCCCAGCACCTTGCTTTCAAGCGCTTCGGATCTATATCTAGCAGCTCGAACTTCGAGAATAGCCATCGCTCCGCATTGCAGAGATAAACCAATTCTCTGAGCCAATCTTCTGACTTCTGATTTCTGACCTCTGACTTCTGATCTTTTTCACCGCTCCCACCCATACTCCCCAATCAACGGCACAAACACACACCCGGCAACCTCCTCTTCCGCAAATCGCGCTCCGTCCCTTCGGATTTTGTAGAGCGTCTGATGGTACTCCGCGCCCACGGGAATCACCAACCGGCCGCCGTCGGCCAATTGCTCCCGAAGCGCCTCCGGAACTTCGGGCGCCCCCGCGGTCACGATGATGCCGTCGAAGGGAGCGGCTTCCGGCCAACCCACAGTGCCGTCTCCCACCTTTAGGAAGCAGCGGTCGTATCCCAAATGGGTTAGACGTTTTGCCGCTTGTTCCGAAAGCGAAGGACGACGCTCAATGCTGTACACCTCCCTTGCGATCTCCGCCAGCACGGCCGTCTGATAGCCCGATCCTGTGCCGATCTCCAGCACCTTTTCTCCGCCCTCAAGCTCCAGACACGCCGTCATCAGAGCGACCATATAAGGTTGGGAGATCGTCTGTCCCTGCCCGATGGAAAGCGGCCGGTCCTCATAGGCCGCGCTTCGTTCGTCTGAAGGGACAAAACGGTGTCGCGGAACCGTGCACATCGCCTCCAAAACCCGTCCGTCCCTGATTCCCCGGGATTCTATCTGAGTGGCGACCATACGCCTGCGCAACTTTTCAAAATTCATGATGATCAGGAAATCCTGGGAATCGCCGGCCAATCCGGGATTGAGGACAACATCGTTTCTCCTATAATCCCATAATGACCAGATCATCCCGATGAACCACTTCGTCGTGGTATTGGTATCCTAAAATGCCTTCGATCTCCAAAGTTTTTCGTCCCCGAATTTTCGCAATCTCGGCCGCGGGATAGTTCACCAGCCCTCGTCCGAGTTCGACGTTGGATTCGTCCACGATCCCGACCATGTCTCCCCGTTGGAAATTTCCCTCGATCGCGACGATTCCTGAGGGCAGCAGGCTTTTCCCCTTCTCCACGAGCGCGGTCCTTGCTCCGGCGTCCACGATGATTTTTCCCCGCTCTTTTAGATTGAACGCGATCCATCGCTTGCGGCTGGTCATTTTATCTACTTGGGGGAGAAACAGGGTGCCGATCTCCTGACCTTCGAGGATGTCGATCAGGCTGTCGCACTTTCCGTTGGCGATGATCATCATTTTCCCGCCGCCGGTGACGATCTTCGCGGCTTCGATCTTTGTGCGCATGCCGCCGATGCCGACTTCGCTTCCGGGGCTTCCGGCCAATGCCTCGATCTCCGGCCCGATCCGCTCCACGCAGCCGATCAGAACGGGCGACGTCTTCGCGCTTCGTTTCTCACCGCAAAGACGCAAAGGCCGCAAAGCCTCCCCAGCCTCTGCAGGTGGGTTCTCTGCGTGCGCTGCGTCTCCGCGGTGCGTTTTTCTTTTTCGTGGATCACACGAATAGAGGCCGTCTATGTCCGTGAGGATGATCAGCAGTTTCGCGTCCACCAAGTGCGTCACGTGGGCGGACAGGGTGTCGTTGTCGCCGATCTTGATCTCGTCGGTGGCTACGCTGTCGTTTTCGTTGACGATGGGGATCGCGCCGAAGTTGAAGAGCTCCTCAAAGGTGTCCCGAAGATTCAGATAGCGCGCCCGGTTGTTCAGGACGTCCTCCGCGTTCAGGAGCACCTGAGCGATAGGGATACGATGGCGTTTGAAGGCCAACTCATAGCGGTGCATCAGTTGGTTTTGTCCCACGGCGGCGGCGGCCTGGAGTTGGGGGATGGATTTTGGGCGCGTGCGGAGTTTCAGCCGTCCCATGCCCGCTCCGATCGCTCCGGAGGAGATCAGGGTCGTTCGGACGCCCCGTGCCTTCAACTGGGCGATTTCGTCCGCCAAGCGTCGAATGACGGCCTCGTCCGGGGCGTGATCTTCCGCGGTCAGCACACGGGTGCCCACCTTGACCACGATGTTTCGGATGGGACTCAGCAGGGTTTTTCGATCGGGGATGATCACAGATTGGAATCCTCTCCCCATGGGGGAATGAAAAGTGCACCGCGGAGACGCAAAGTTCGCGGAGAAAAAGAAAGGGTTTTGAAGTGCTCTGCACTACTAATCCGCAAAATCTTGTTTTTTTGACAAGGTTTTTGAAGAGCTGGATGGTAAGCATTGTTCGGATTTTCAAATTTGCGTATTTGGTTTGATCCGTGGAATCCGTGAAATCCGTGTCCCATAGCCTTTGGGCTTTGTTTGCGGCTTTGCCGCGCTATGTTCTCCGCGTTTCTGCGGTGAGAATAATGGTAGAATTCAATCAATCGTCAAACCACTCGTCTTCGGGGTCAAAGGCCGGCACCGGAACATTGACGATACGCATTTCCCCTATCGCGCGATGGCGGCAGCCTGGTTTGATGAATATCGAGGTGAGCGGTTTCACCGGGATCCGATCTCCATCCAGTTCCATCATTCCCTCGCCTTCGAGGATGAGATAGATTTCGGTCATTTTTTTGTGATAGTGCACCCGGCTGTCCTCCGAGATGTCCACCATGTGCACGGTCGCCACGGGGTTGTCGGGGCTGACAAAAGCACGTCTCGAAAGACCGCATGAACATTTCACCGGATCCATCGTGTCCAATTGTGCGATCATGTAGGCACTCATATTTCCTCCGGTTCTGTCCATATCATGGGCTGGGTTGGCGTAATTCCAGATATCCCTCGAGCTCCTTCATCAACTTCTCAAATTGTTCGGGCAAAAGCGACTGCGGGCCATCGGAATAGGCTTCCTCCGGGTTGGGATGCACCTCGATTATGAGGCCGTCGGCTCCGGCGGCCACTGCGGCTTTGGACATCGGCGATACCAGGCTCCGCACACCCGTGGCGTGACTGGGATCCACGATGACCGGAAGGTGGCTCAGTTCCTTGAGCAGCGGGACGGCGGATAGATCCAGGGTATTCCGGGTATATTCCTCAAAGGTTCGGATGCCCCGTTCGCACAGGATCACCTGGGGGTTCCCTTCGGACATGATGTATTCAGCCGACATCAACAACTCCCTGATCGTGGCCATCATGCCGCGTTTTAACAGCACGGGTTTGTGGAGATGCCCGAGTTGCCGCAACAGGGCGAAGTTCTGCATATTGCGAGCACCCACCTGCACGACGTCGGCGTATTTGGCCACTAAAAGGATATTCTGAACGGTCGTCACTTCGGTCACGATGGGAAGACCCGTTTTTTCCCGCGTCTCCGCCAAAATTTTAAGTCCTTCTTCCTCCAAACCCTGAAAACTATACGGGGAAGTCCTCGGCTTGAACGCGCCGCCTCTGAGCATATCTGCTCCGGCGCGTTTTACGGCCTGCGCAGTCTCTAAGGTTTGCTCCCGGCTTTCCACCGCGCAGGGGCCCGCAATCACCACAAATGAATCGCCTCCGATCTTTACGTCGTTCACCTCGACTACCGTACGCTCGGTTTTCAACTCCCGTCCGACCAGTTTGAAGGGCTTCAGGATCGGCACTACGCGCTCTACACCGGGCGTGGACTCCAAGACCTGAAGCCGGGCTTTGCTCCGCTCGTCGCCGATGGCTCCGATCACAGTGCGCTCCACGCCATAGATCGGATGCACCTTGTAGCCCATCTCGCGGATCCGGTCGAATACGTGTTCGATTTGTTCCTTTGATGCTCCTTGCTGCATTACGATGATCATAACGATCTATCCTCCGCGCTTCTTTTCTCGCCGCAAAGCCGCAAAGATAGCAAAGAAACTTCCTGTGAAAGTGTGAGAGTGGGAGGAGTCTCACCGTCTCACTTTCTCACTTTCTGCGCTCTGCGTCTCTGCGGTGTGTTTTTCTTTATTTTCGCACCACCACGCCGCGTTCGCCCAGATAGTCTTTCACCTCCCGGATCGAATACTCTCTGAAATGAAAAATGGAGGCGCCCAAAGCTGCGCTGGCCTTGCCTTCCGTCAGCACTTCGTAGATGTGCTCCAGGGTGCCGCATCCGCCGGAAGCCACCACGGGGATGTTCACCGCTTCGGAGATGGCGCG